>PKXT01000199.1 GCA_003133505.1 Acidobacteriota bacterium | reverse complement strand
TCGCCATTTCCTAGTAGAATGGAAACAATTCCCAGATTTGGTCTGCTGTTGTTGGATTCCGATACCGCCAAATCCGGACTTCCATCGCCATTAAAATCACCCACTGTGATGGAAGTTGCAAAAGAACTCAATGGGTAGTTCACTGCCTGCTGAAAAGTTCCGTTACCGTTCCCTAGGAAAATTGACACTGACCCGTTTCGGCAAGAGGAATCCGCGCACTCGTTGGCCACCGCTACATCTAGCTTGCCATCGCTGTTAAAGTCNNTCACCGACGACGACACCCATGGAGTTTACTCCTGCCGTATATCCCACGGGATTCTGAAATGTACCATCGCCATTCCCCAGCAAAATATCCAGAATAGCGGGGCTTTGATCATTCACCACTGCTAAATCCGGATTGCCATCATGATTGAAATCACCAATAGCAACAGCATAGGGAAGTCCCCCCGCTGGATATGTCACATACGGCTGAAAAGTCCCGTTACCATTGCCCAGCGCCACCGTGGCCCCATAACTTCCCGCGCCCACTATATCCAATTTTCCGTCATGGTTAAGGTCTGCAACAGCTTCGTGGTAAATGAAGGCCGGTCCGGGGTAGTCCTTGCGGCTCTTAAAAGTCCCATCGCCACTATTCAATATAACGCTTACGGAATTTTCCGTACCATTCGAAGCAATGAGATCAGGATGGCCATCACCGTTTACATCGGCTATCGTCACATCCGTGGATCCCACGCCCGTTCCGTAATATTGAGCAGTTTGGAACGTTCCGTCTCCGTTGCCGAGAGCCACGCTGACGTTATTGTCATAATCACTCACCACCACGTCGAGCCTGCCGTCCCCATCGAAATCAGCTGCGGCTATTGCGTTCGGATTATTAGCTATGTCGAAGTAATGCTGCGGCTGAAATGTCCCATCGCCATCCCCCAGCAAAATCGAGAGACTGCCCACTGCCGTGCATTGCCCGCTCCCACAATTATTAGCGACTGCCAAATCCGCTTTTCCATCCCCATTAAAGTCGCCAACTGTTATTCCGGCGGGAGCAGAGCCCACCCCATAGTCAACGAAAGGCTGAAAAGTTCCGTCTCCGTTCCCCAGTAATACGGAGACGGCCCCGAAACCGTCGCAAGTGCCGGTTCCGCATTCGCTGACTACCGCTAGATCCAATTTGTGATCGCCGTTAAAATCGGCGGTCGCCAACCCCACTGCGGTATTTCCCGTACGAAAGTCGGCATGAGGCCCGAAGGTTCCGTCTCCATTACCCAGCAGCACCGAGACCTTGCTTGCTTGCGTATTAACGCAGCTGCCTTCGGATGCACAAGTTGACACTGCCAAGTCCACGTTCCCGTCGTTGTTGAAATCCCCAGTTGCTACCCCGGTTCCATAACCGGCGGTGGCAAATTCCACGCCCGTACCAAACGTTCCGTCGCCATTTCCCAAATAGACAGTGACGAACTTCTCAGAAGCAGTGGTGATGGCAAGATCCTGGATTCCATCGCCATTCAAATCCGCTATAACCACCGCATTCGGATTGACCACGGTGTCGTATGAGACCGGCGCTTTGAATGTGCCATCTCCCTTGCCAAGCAAAATTGAAAAACGCCCCGCGGGACATATATTCGTCTTACAGTTGTAATCCAGCGCTACCAAGTCAACCTTGCCGTCCCCATTAAAATCGCCGGAGGCTACCACTAGAGGCTCTGTACCGGCTTTGGACTGCGGCGCTTCGAGGAATTCCTGATTGGTGAATATCAGATCGGGATTCATGCCGGTATTGGTGAAGCGGTTCGCTGTCGGCGCTTGAGGCAAGAATACCGGCGGTATTGTACCGCTGGCAGTGGCACCCCAATTGGGCAACGGTCCCGAGGATTGCCGAGGCCCTCCTTGCGGCGGTAACGATACTGGCGAATTTGCCGCCGCGAATCCTGCAACCGTAAGTCCGATGAGTAACATGACGAAGAAAATGGAAATTACCGGGGAGCGTTTCATAAATACCTCTTGAATCCAGTGGTACTTCGACGGAACAGAAATTGCGCGCTTCGCCAACGGCAGTCGCGAGTATATAGCACCAGAGGCTTGCCATACGAAGGATTTTCTTCATGTCCCGAGGTGGCCCGTCGCCGGGCGAGCGTCGGTGTGATTTAGCGGCTAGTAGTGGTCTGTCGCTCGATTTTTCTCTTCACAGTTTGCTTTCGTTTAATGTTTTGGTGGATAGTTTTTGAGCGCGCGAGAAAGCGAATAGCGCTGAACCTTTGGCTCGTGTGCGGTAGCGACAAAGAGGGATAAGAGGTTCGCTGATGAAGATTCTAGTAACTGGAGTGGCTGGCTACATCGCCAGCATTTGTGCCGAATTACTATTGAATGCTGGGCATACCGTCGTTGGCCTCGATAATCTCTCGGAAGGCCATCACTCCGCCGTGCCTCCCGACGTCCAGTTCTTTGAATGCGATCTCAATGACGCGGCCGGTCTTGACCGCGTATTCTCCTCCGCCAAGATTGACGCCGTAATGCACTTCGCCGCCGTCGCACTGGTGGGTGAATCGGTGCAGGATCCCAGCAAGTATTACCGGATTAACGTTGCCTACGGCATTCTGCTGCTCGACGCCATGACGCGCCACGGCGTCAGGAATTTCGTCCTTTCGTCCACCGCCGCTACCTATGGGGAACCCAAGAGCACGCCCATCCGCGAGGATCACGAAATCGCGCCGATTAATCCCTATGGGCGGTCAAAAGCCTTGCTGGAACGGATGCTTGCCGAATATCGGGAATGGACCGGGCTGAATTTTGTCACTCTGCGCTATTTCAACGTCTGCGGCGCGTCCACCGAACGCGGCGAGCACCACCGCCATGAAACTCATGTGATTCCGATGATCTTCGAAGCCGCTCTGGGCAATCGCCCGCATTTTGAAATTCATGGCGGCGATTACCCCACGCCGGACGGCACCTGCATCCGCGANNGCCCTCGCCGCCCAGGCGATCCCGCCGTGTTGGTCGCAAGCTGGGAAAAATTGCGCCGCGAGGCTGGCTGGAATCCGAAATATTCGGACCTTGAAACCATCGTCCGGAGCGCGTGGGATTGGAAGCAGCGCCATCCCCAGGGCTACCCCGACTAGCAGGCCCCGTTTCCTTCCGCGCCGACATCGCGCTCTTGTACGACGCTTTCAAAAACTCGCGGTTCATCGACTGCGCTGTCCGACGAGGGATCCACTTGTTCGCTTCCAGGATTTAGCCTTCGCGGTTGAGGATTGGCGTGGATTCCTAACGCTTGGGAAAAATAATGTCTTCCAACAGATCCGCGCGCGCCTTTTCGTCGGAAGCAATAATCTGCAAGAGGTCCGATATGGAGAGCATTCCGTGGAACCGCCCGCTATCGTCCACAATTAGCAGGTGGTAAACAGTGTGCTGTTCCATCAGCCGCAGGCACGTCTCAAACGGAGTATCCAGCGGAACGGTGACCAGGTCCCGCTCCATAATTTCGTTCACCCGCATCCACGCTGGACATTTGTTTTCAGCGGCCACCTTATCGGAAATATCCGCCTGCGAAATCACCCCCACAAGCTTTCCAGCGCCGTCCACCACGCCNNCCCCTGCCGCTCGCGGAGGTAGCGCGCCGCGTCATGCACGGTGGCCTCATCCGAAATGGAATAGACATCACTGCGAGAAGCAATTAGATCCGCAACGTTCATGGCCTGCTCCCTTGGGTTGGACCGTGCCATCGTAGTGCGGAGGCGGGCGCGAATCAATACCAAATTTGCATTATTCGGATGAAGGTAGTTATGCCTCGATGGCGTGATGCGAGTTCAGCAGAGGAAAGAAATTTATCTCGCCGAATGTATTGCCTTGCGGTGGGCCGCTGTCAGAAGCCTCCCCTGCAATTCGCGTGAGAGTTTATACCGCTGCGGCGTCGGCCCGCACGATATCGTAGCTTTCCATGGTGGCGGCCACACCGACGCTCGGTCCGTTCGTTCCGTTTTCGCGCTCGACCCGAATCACCCGTCCTCGCGCGCGAATGAAGACGTCGCCGGCCGGCAACGTCAGGCTCAATTGAAATTCCGTGCCCGGGGCCAGTTCATCGCGGGTGACGAAATACAGACCTCGCGTGGAAATGTCCCGCGTCTGCCCGTTGCGCTGCACGGCCTCAGGCCCCGCCGCGAAATTCATTACCATGGGCAACGACAAATCGTAGCGGCGCGCCTGGCGGCGCTCATCCGCAGTGGCCTTATTGTTGACGTCCGTATCCATGCATCCCCCTGTACCGCGTTTCAAATATTGTGGCCTTCCGGCCGCGCGCGCACAAGCGTTAAAGCATCTTGATGTTACATGGAGTGCTGGTACGTGAAATGGTACGCACGTACCAGCCGAGCTGCACTCCCTAGGGCTCGCCCATGTCGGCGTCCGGCATGTTATGTCCCTGGCGGCCTGTGTTAGACTTACGTCGCTAACGCGCGGCATCCGTTTTTCCCGCCGTAATTCAGAAATTTCGATTGAGGCAATCATCATGTCCGGACATTCCAAGTGGGCCACCATCAAACACAAGAAAGCCGCCACCGACGCAAAGCGCGGCAAGATGTTTACCAAGGTCATCCGTGAAATCACCATTGCCGCCCGCATCGGCGGAGGAGACCCCGACACCAATCCCCGCCTTCGCAGCGCCATGCTGGCAGCGAAATCCGAAAACATGCCTAATGACAATGTCGAGCGCGCCATCCTTCGCGGTACCGGCGGCCTGGAAGGTGAAACCCTCGACGAAGTCACCTTTGAAGGCTACGGCCCCGGAGGCGTGGGCATTCTGATCCAGGTGGTCACCAGCAACCGCAACCGCACGGTCAGCGAAATGCGCCATGCGCTTGGCAAGAATGGCGGCAACATGGCAGAATCCGGCGCGGTGGGATGGATGTTCAGCCGCAAGGGTGAAATCACCGTTGCCAAGGAGAAGGCCGACGAGGAAAAGATGATGAGCATCGTGCTCGACGCCGGTGCAGATGACTTGCAGGACGACGGCTCCGCCTGGAGCGTGGTCACTCCTCCCGAAGTCTTTGAGAAAGTGCGTGACGCTCTAACCACCGCCGGCATCACTCCCGACGCCGCCGAAGTCGGCTGGGTGCCCCAGAACTACATCAAGCTTGCCGGCACGCAGGCCCAGCAGATGCTCCGCCTAATAGAATCACTCGAGGATCATGACGACGTGCAGCACGTTTACGCCAATTTCGACGTGGACGAGAAGGAACTCCAGGCCGCCGTCGCAAACGAATAATCTCACCCTCCGCGGCGCTGTTCTTATGTAGCGGCGCTCTTTACGGGCCTATTTCGCTCGCGGAGCCGGCAATGGCGCCGCAACTCCACGATGACCAACTCACGAGCACGACGACCCACCTTTCCGACCGCCTTTCCATTATCCACAAATGGCTTCCGCAGGCCTGCTTAAAAGTGTGGTCTTCTATTAAGGAAAACGTGGTTGTGTAGTTAGCGGTCAGGCAAGCCATTTGGTTTGAGCCTCGTATGCGGCGATCTGTAATTTCAATGCGGTGAATTTTCGCCGGCCCGCGCGTCATCCACGCCGCGACCGCCATGCGTCCCAAAATAGGCTTCGCGTCAGGCGGCCACAACTCGATGTCATCGGCGCACAACTCCATCAGGCTGTGATTCGTTCCCACGGCTTCGAACTCCATCCAGCGTGCATGGATTCGTTCGATTTCCAGGATCGCNNGCGCTTCTTCAGGCAGCTCGCCCATACTCCGAAATGGATAGCAGATGTGCGTGTTGCCGTGCAAGCCGACCGGCCGGCAGTAGCGGAGTCTTTACGCCATCGTCTTCGCCGGTTGCCTCTCCTATCTCTTGTGTAACGCCGGTCCGCAACGGGCGGCTTTGTCCTGAGTGGTGTCGGGAAGGGCGTCCTGCCATTCCAGTCTTTTAGTGCGACCGGGCGGCATTCCTCCTTTTTTTCAACATTCGAAGAGTGCAATTTTGTGGCTCGCAACCAAAACGAAATTTCCAAATCACCTCAATCAAGCATCTTAACTACGTTGGGCCCGGCCGTCCGCGGTTTTGCAATTTGATGACGAGTCCGCGCGACAATGGGCGGATAATGTAGTTTCTAAGATCACGACTTCGATGGTGGAAACAAAAAGGAGAATAGAAAAATGCAGCTCGTAAAGATATCCCGGTTAACCGCCGCCCTCTGCGCGTTGTGTATCGCGGCAGTGGTCGTGGGAATGCGCCCCGCGCGTGCCGCCGATGCACCGGCGGTGGGCAGCAACGCGCCGGCTTTCACGCTGAATTCCCAGGAAGGCAAACCCGTCAACCTGGGCGATTTTCGGGGCAAGTGGGTAGTGCTCTATTTCTATCCCAAGGACTTCACCAGCGGCTGCACCATGGAGGCGCATAATTTCCAGCGCGATTTGGCGCAGTATCAGCAGAAAAACGCCGTGATTCTCGGTGTCAGTGTGGATTCAGCGGACTCCCATCAGAAGTTCTGCACTAAGGAAGGTTTGAATTTCAAGCTGCTCTCTGATCCCAATCACCAGGTGTCGGGCGAATATGGCTCCGTGATGATGCACGGAATGGTCAACTTCGCGTCGCGGCACACGTTCCTGATTGATCCACAGGGCGTAATTCGCAAATCATGGATGGACGTGGATCCCAGCAAGCACAGCGAGGAAGTGCTGGCGGCCCTGACGGAACTGCAACAGGCACCTGCCGCGAAATAGGCCATTAGAGATAGGAGTCGTGCGGTAAGCGTTCTTAAAACGACGAAGCCTCGCGGCGGTCACGCTTTATATCACGCGCTTCGGCGAGTCTCGCGCAGCGCGGCTAGAACAGCTTTCCGCATGGCCGCTTCTGGCGCTGGTTTGCCAGTCCAGATTTTGAATTGGGCCTCGCCCTGCGCGAGAAACATCTCCATGCCGGGCACGCATTTGATCCCCTGTGCCTTGGCCAACTCGAGCAGTCGCGTTTGCATTGGCCGATAGACAGCGTCGACCACGAGGCCGCATCGCAGCTCCTCGCCGCGCAATGGCGAGGAAGCCGTCTTTGGAAACATTCCGACCGGCGTTGCGTTCACGATGACGTCGAATGATTCATGACGGAGTGCGCGCCGGGGCAGCGCTTCTCCATTCACAAGCCGCGCCAGCCTTCGCGTTCGCTCCGGCCGCCGCGCGCAAATGCTGACTTCGGCTCCCTCGCGGGTCAATGCATATGCCGCAGTCCTTGCTGTACCCCCCGCGCCCAGGATCAGCACACGGCTTCCGCCCAATGTGATCTGGCGCTCCAGTGCCCGCAGGATGCCAAAGTAGTCGGTATTGAATCCTGCGAGTTTCCCGTCGCGGCGGACAACAACCGTATTCACCGCGCCAATTTCCGCCGCCAGAAAATCGCACTCGTCCAAATAGCGCAGGATTGTTTCTTTGTGCGGCAGCGTCACTGCGAATCCACGGATGCCCATTCGGGGAATGCAGCGGATAAAATCGCACAGAGAATTAGTTGGGAATACGGCCGGCGCTGGAGTTAGGAATGGCAACAACACCGCGTCCATTTCCAGCGCCTGAAAAGCGGCGTTGTGCAAGGCCGGCGAGAGGGAATGCGCGATGGGATAGCCCAGCACTCCGTAAATTCGGGTTTTGCGCGTTATTTTATCCGCGTGATAAAGATGGAGCGCTTCGAGTAACGTGGGCTGCCCAGGCGCAGTCATCGCACGAGCCGCACTGTAGACGAGGGGGCTTCCTTCCCTGAGCGCGAGCATCCGCGCGGGCAGCGAGATTTCCCCCATGGGAATGGCAACGGTTCGCCGGCCCCCTAGCCCATCGACCGCGCGATTCGCGGACCCGGCGGCGGATCGAGTGGTGCGTCGGTCGGCGCGGAAGCGGGCACGTCCCAACGCGATTACATCGAGCGCTTCGTGTAGAGTGCGTGCGGGGAGCGCAATTTTTGCGATGTCAGCACCCTGAGCGTGTAACAAGGCCAGAGTTCCCGCGGCCGACGAAGCAGTCTTGCCATGAGTGTCTGAAAAATCATGCGCCGAGACAATCCACTTCGCTGGCGCAATCCAGCGAGAGATTGCTCCCTGGGGTAATTTGCGCGACGTTTCGATTTCCACGTCCGCCCATTGACATCCGCAATTGACGGCGAGAGCAATCCAGGCAAGCTGCTCCGCGATTGAGCCTCGAAACCGCCCCTTCGCCTCGCGGCGTCTGCACGTTGCGATGAAAGTTGCGGCACAGACGGCGGATGTGCTCTTTCGCTTTTCCCGCCGCAGCCATTCCAGGAACCGGAACGACTCCCAAGGCGCCGCAAAATCATCCAGACGGATCTCGAGCAGATGCGTTTGCGCCAAAGCATCGCGCGTTTGCCGGATAGCGGCGCTGGCGGTAGTTTCCGCAATTACGGCGCAGATATTATCGCTGCCAAACGGACCTGATTTTTTTGCGGATGCTCGTGCGGGGCGATTCACGCCAGCAAGTGATGCCCGCAGATTTCTCGATATAGGTTGAGCACGCACAGGGCGGGACAATTATGCTCCGGCGTATGGAGAGGGGTGAGCGAAATCTGATTCGGAGAAAACTTCAGCGGTGAACGCCTCGATGCAAGTATTGGGCTCGCGCCACGCTTCGCGGGGAAGTCCCGCTTTGATGCTGGTTTCATCCAATAGCCGCTCAGCGGACCAGCCTTGTTCAATGGCAACCTTAGGGAGCAGGACACCCCTATAGTGTCCCCGGCTGATTACCACACCATGCTCGCCGACAATTACCTGAGAAGCCACAATCTGAAATGACGGTGAGAGCACGGAAATCTCAATCTCCAGTTCCGGCAGTTCCTCTGAACTTACGGGTGCGAAGCGAGGATCCTCGAGCGCGGCGCCAAACGCGCAGTGGGCCACTACCAGCGCCACTGGGCTGGTGGCGTCCAACTGGCCAATGCAACCCCGAAGCCGCTTGCGTTTCCACAAGGTGACGAATGCCCCAGCCGGCGAGCGCAGAGCTACAGGCACNNGGCGGCATTGGACACCTTCAACAACAGATTTGCGCGCGATGATCAAAAGCGCGCGGCGGCCGGAATCATCGAGAGAAAACATCCTGGGTTTTCTTTTCTTGTTCTATCATCATTTCGGTGCGGCGTCGCTGCACCACCCGGCTATCCACCTGTTTCCAAAACATCAGGAAATAGTGGATACACGACGCGATGGCGCTTAGCACCACCAGCCACAATAAAACTGTGGCCAGCGGCCGTACCGCAGCATGACGCGCACCCCAAATCACCGTGCTGCCCGCGAGCACTTGCAGCACCATCTTGGTCTTTCCCAGCGCCGATGCGGAAATTATCAAGCCTTCAGCGGAAGCGATGTTGCGCAGGCCAAGAACAACGAATTCGCGCCCAATAATGATCACCACCATCCACGCGGGGATCAGTCCCAAATCCACCAGCGAAATAAAAGTGGCGGAAATCAGCAGCTTATCGGCGATCGGATCCAGCAGAATGCCGAGGGTCGTAATCTTGCCCTGTTTCCGGGCCAGATAACCGTCGAATGCGTCGGTGGCCGCCGCGCACAACAAAATCAGAACGCCCCACACCTCGAAGTGCACTGGAAGACCCCAAAAGGCCCAATTGGGTTCGCATCTCAGCAGGATTACAACGAGAACCGGCACGAAAAAAATACGGAGGACGGTGAGACTATTCGGCAGATTCATGTCGCGTTCGGCGGGTTGCCGACCTTGGCAAGCGAGGCCTCTCTCTCCCGTGCGGGAAATTCGACTATAGACCTGCGCCCAATGTGAGTCAACGATAAGACCACAGAAGATAAAAAAACAATGCAAACGAGACGAGTCCTGTAACGGATTCCAACAATGCGTCATGGCGAAGGATGCGCGCAACTCATGACGCAAACCTGGGATTGAAGGCTGGTACCCCTCCTGCCAGTTAAAACCGGGCGCTGGCGAAGGCGGCAAAGCGATACAACGTTACCAGCACGTTTCGCCATCCATCCTTGTAGCGTGCTAGTGACCATCCTGCCAGTACAATAAAGAGTTGATGATATCGCACACGATCAAGTGGGGAGGGGCGTCTCTATTTATACTGGGCGCATTATTTGGCGGAGGGGCTCGTTCCCAAACACCCCAATTAGCATCTGGACCGGCTCAGGTGGCCGCTCCAGTGGATACGGATGCCGCGGAAGATTCCTTTGACAAGGGGCAATCTTTCGAGAAAAAAGGGGATTGGCAGGGGGCATTCGACGCTTATAGCGATGCAACGCGAAATGAGCCTGGAAACCTTGAATATCTGCAGCGGCGCGAAATAGCGCGCAGCCGGCTGGTGCAGATGCGGGTGGACGAGGCCGAGCGTTACGCGGCGGCGGGAAAGATCGCCGAGGCCCGTCAGCAAATGCGCGTGGCCAGCCAGCTCGACCCCGACGACTCGATTATTCAGGAGCGAATTAAAGAGTTGCGCCGGATGGTGCCCGATGTGGCCCTGGAAGAGCCGGTGGACCTTGCCTCGGAAACCCACCTGCAGGCCACTGCGGGAAAATTTCCCTTTCATCTGCGGGGCGATACGCGAAGCGCCTATCAACAGGTGGCGCAACGCTTCGGCTTGAGCGTATCGTTCGACCCCGATTTGCGAAGCCACCCGGTGAGGCTGGACGCTGATGATCTGGATTTTGAGACGGTGATGCGCGTTCTGGAATATGAAACGGGAACATTTCACACCGCCACCACGCCAAAGTTATTTTTCGTGGCGGAGGATACGCCACAAGCCCACCGGCAATACGAGGCCAGCGTAGTTCGGACGATCAGCCTGCCGAATTCCACGACCCCGGATCAGATGACTGAAACCCTTCGCATGATTCGGGAGATGCTGGGCGTTCCACGAGTGGATCTGGATTCCGCCAGTCGCACCCTTACCGTTCGGGGGACGCCCCGGCAAGCTGAGCTGGCCGCCAATATCGTGCAATCCATTGAGCAGCCTCCCGGGGAACTGGTCCTGGAATTTGAGATTCTGGAGCTAGATCATGATGCCGCAAGTGCGATCGGAATCGTGCCGCCGCAATCGGCCACCATCTATTCGCTTAGCCAGATGGAAATACAGGAAGCTCAGACCGGTGTGAACGGATTGATTACCGTGCTGCAGGAGATCTTCGGCCAGCCATCATCGCTTATGGGCGACTCCACGGGGCAAATAGGCAATTTGTTGACCGCGGGCCAGCTCGGTATGACCAGCTTGATTCCTCCGCTATTTGCGTTTGGCGGTGGTGCAAGCACCTTCCTGGCGACCATTTCGGGCGCGGCCGCGAATTTCTCCAACATGCTTACGGTAGTCCGCACTGGCGAGCGAGTATTGTTGCGAGCGCAGGATGGAAATCCAGCCACATTTTTTGTAGGCGACCGAATACCGGTTCCCTTGAATAACTATTCATCGGCCCTGGGGACCAGCATACCCGGTGTATCCGCCAGCAATTTCCCTATAGCGGACTATCCCACAGGAACTGGGCCCACGGGAATTGCTACTGGGGATTTCAACGGAGATGGAGTGCTGGACCTGGCCACGGCCAACAACACCGCAAACACGGTGTCAATCCTGCTGGGAAACGGGGACGGAACATTCGCGATAAACGTTGACTATCCCACCGGTCACGGGCCGGTTGCTGTGGCTACGGGCGACTTCAATGGCGATGGGTTTACGGATCTGGCGGTCGTCAATCAAACCGACAACACAGTTTCGATCCTTCTTGGCGTGGGAGATGGTACCTTCATGCCCATGGTCACCTACCCGACGGGCACTTTGCCCGCATCCATTGTGGTAGCTGACTTTAATAACGACGGATTTCTCGACCTGGCGATTGCTAATTTCATATCGAATACCGTTTCCATTCTCCTTGGCAATGGCGATGGCACGTTCAAACCCAAGGTTGATTACGTCACCGCAGTGGGACCGATCTCTGTCACGACGGCTGATTTCAATCTAGATGGATTTCCAGATTTGGCTATCGCGGATATGACCGCGAATGCGGTTTCGGTCTTTCTGGGGAATGGCGACGGCACGTTTGGCCCGCGAGCGGATTACCTGACCGGCAATGGTCCCACCGCGGTTGCGAGCGCTGATTTTAACGTGGACGGAATTCCGGATTTGGCCGTGGCCAACGGTACGGATAATACGGTTTCCATTCTGCTGGGCACTGCGACCAGTACGGGCACCGGGACTGGTGCTTTTAGCCCACAAACGGCCTTTGGAACCGATGTGGATCCCGTAGCCATCACTGTGGACGATTACAATATTGATGGCCTGCCCGACATCATTACGGCCAACAAAACGGCCAATGACATTTCAGTTCTTTTGAATACCGGCGGCGGCACGTTTTCGGCCTTCGTGCCTGTCGCGGTGGGCACCACCCCTGAAGGAATCATCTCCGCCGATTTTAACAACGACGGCAGCCCCGACGCCGCCGTCTCCAACTTGGGCTCCAACAACGTCACCGTGATCCTAAATAACACAACCTTCGAGCCAGGTGCGCAAGCGGCCAGTACAGCACTGACCGCCTATCCCGGGGTTGAATATGAGGACGTTGGAGTGAAGATCAAGGCTACGCCGCGGCTGCACGGCGACAATGAAGTTTCACTCCAACTCGACATTGAAATGAAGGAACTTGAACCCGCGACCCTAAATGGCATTCCCATAATCTCCAACCGCAGTGTGGAGCAAACAGTCCGAGTGAAGGAAAATCAAACCAGCATTTTGACGGGAATTCTCGATGTTGAAAGTACGAAAACTGTGAATGGATGGCCCTACGTCGGTAACATACCCATACTGGGCAAATTCTTCTCCAGCACTTCGAAAACGGACACAAATACCGAGTTACTCATCCTGGTCACGCCACGCCTGGTCCGCGAGGCTCCGCGACAAGACCGAATGTTTTATGCCGGACACGGGCCTATAGGCAACGATGCGTTTAATCTCGTAGGCCGGCNNGCCGGCCCTTCGCGCCGCCGTTTGCTCCTGGGCGCGCGGGAGTCATTCCTCCGCCGTAGCGGGACGCGTCAACGGCATGCGAACGTCTTTCGCAGGCACACACCCACACGAAAACAACGCAGCGCCGTGAAACCGATTGAGGGATTTTCATGGCGCCGCTTCCAGCACGACAATGGGCTGATAGACCCGCGGAACCACCGCCTGTGCTATCGCGATTAGGCGCTCTTGCTGGTTGAACACTCGCACCCGCGCTGGTTTCCACGCATCCGTGTCGAGAGATGCGGGAGCGCCTTCTGATACCGTAGCTGCTCCCGGATGCAATTGGTTCAAGGGCACGCTGAAGTTGACGCCGTGGCAGACACGCCTTTCCACAATAGGCAGTACCGTCGTTCGCGGCAAATCCTGCAGCAAATTCTCCAGCGGGACGACCACATCGTTTAGCCGGCCGCTCCTAGCCGCAGCCGCAACCTCATCCAAAGAGCGAGCGTGATCGAGAGTGAACTCCCCTACCGCTGTGCGGGCAATTTGTGACAAGTGGGCCCCCGTTCCCAACATTTGGCCCATGTCATGGGCCAGCGAGCGGATGTAAGTTCCAGGGCCGCACTCGACGGTGAACTCCGCCACACTGCCTGCGAATTTCGTTAACCGCAATTCGAAGACGTCCACTTCCACAGGCTTGAGGGTTACAAGTTTTTTCTTGCGCGCCAATTCATGCGCCGGCGTCCCATGTACTTTCTTGGCGGAAAAGGGTGGCGGCGTTTGCATGACGCGACCAGTCAAAGCGGCTGCAAACCGGAGAAGGTTTTTCTCATCCAGGGACGGCATCGCATCGGCATTCCGCGGTTCGCCATTGGCATCATAGGAATCGGTGGCATAGCCAAATCGGACAGAGCACGTATAACGCTTCCGGCGAGTGCCATAAAATTGAGCCAGACGTGTGGCTTTGCCCAGCATGAGCACCAGCACACCGGTCGCCAGCGGATCAAGCGTTCCTAAATGGCCGATCTGGCGAAATCCGGCCATACGGCGCACAATTTCCACGACGTTGTGAGACGTTGGGCCGGTAGGCTTACGGATTACGAGGGCACCGTTCAGTGATGCTTCCAGTTTGCGTGTCATTGGGAGTAATTGATTTGTTCTGTGGGAGCCTACCTGTGGGGGCTTCGGCAGAGTGAAAAATTAGTGTGATTGATAGCCGGTTATATCGCTATAAATGCACAGAAGCGCGCGCGAATAGATCACCTTTGATTCGAAGATGTCGTCCCGTGCAGCAACTCCTCGATCCGGCGGCCAGTTTCCTCGGTATCGTCCAGGTGGAAAAAGACCTCGGGGGCGCGGCGCAATCGCAAACGATCCACCAGCTCGTGGCGAATGTAACCGCTGGCCGCCGCCAATCCAGCCAGCGCGGCCTCGCGTTCAGCGGGGGTTCCGGGCACCTGCACAAAGATTCGGGCCTTGCGCATGTCGGGTGAGACTCGAACCTCGGTGATATTCACCTCGATGGCGAGCCGGGGGTCCTTTAAATCTCCCGCCAGCATGAGGTTGAGCTCGTTGTGAATCTCTTCGGCAATTCTTTCGCGGCGATGTCCAACAATTGTCATCGGTCTGACTCGATAATTACTCAGTAATATTCTATTTCCTGGGAGATCAAATCGCGGCCGAGGAGATTTTCCGAAGCTTCCATAACGGCCTGCAATGACTCCCGCAGGTGATCTTTATCGGAAGAGATTCCCACGATCCCGACAACTGAGCGCTGCCACAAATCCTGGTGTTCCAGTTCGGCCAGCGCCACGTTAAACTGCCCACGTAGACGGTCTTTCAGGCTGCGGAGAATCTGGCGCTTGTCCTTCAGGGAATGGGCATCGGGAAGAAAAAGTTCCAGAGTAAGCAAGCCTATGGGCATGCAAACGCTCCACGCAAAACGCCGGTCGCTGGGGTTCAGGCGGGTACTGCGACGGGCGCAACTTTCTCAACTTTGAAACATTCCAGCATGTCGCCCACTTTCAAGTCAGCGAAGTTTGATACCGTGGCGCCACATTCGAAGCCTGCGCGTACTTCGCCGGCGTCATCCTTAAAACGCCGCAGGGAAGTCAGCCGCCCGGTGTAAATTATCTTGTTGTCCCGCAGCACGCGGACATCTGTATCACGTTTCAGCAGACCATCCAGCACGTAGCATCCCGCGATCATCCCCACGCCCTTGATTCGGAACGTATTGCGCACTTCGGCATGCCCCAGGGTCACTTCTTTTTCTTCCGGAGTGAGCAGTCCAGTGAGCGCCTTCTTCAGCTCGTCAATCAACTCGTAAATGATGGTGTGCGTGCGAATGTCCACACCTTCCTGGCGCGCCAACTCGGCTGCTTTGCGCTCAGGTCGGACGTTGAACGCCACGATGATTGCTTTCGATGCCGATGCCAGGAGCACGTCTGTTTCCGTCACCGCGCCCACACTGGCGTGAATTGTTTTCAGTCTCACCTGCTCCGTGGAAAGCCTGGGCAGGAGTTCGCTCAGCACCTCCACGGAGCCCTGTACGTCGGCCTTTACGATGATGGGAAGCTCCTTCACTTCGCCAGCTCGCAATTGCTCATGAAGCTGATCCAAGGTAAGCCGCGACGATGCCGAGCTGGCCAAAACCGCGTCACGTTGTTTGCCCTGACGGTACTCCACAATATGGCGGGCTTCGGCCTCTTCGGCAACGAGCAATTGATCACCCGCATCGGGCATGCCCTGCAATCCTAATACCTCTACGGCGGTTGCGGGGCCAGCTTCTTTGATGGAGTTTCCCCGGTCATCGAAAAGCGCACGTACGCGCCCATATACAGCGCCGCAGATGAAGGAATCGCCCACGTGCAGCGTGCCGTTTTGTATTAGCACGGTAGCAACTGGCCCGCGTCCGCGATCCACGCGCGATTCCAGCACCGTACCGCTGGCGGTCGTTTCGTCATTAGCCTTCAATTCGCGAAGTTCGCCAACCAACAAAATCATCTCCAGGAGATGGTCTAGCCCTTGTTTGGTCTTCGCGGATACTTCGGCAACGATTGTGTCGCCGCCCCACTCCTCGGAAACCAGACCCACGTCGGCAAGCTGACGTTTCACCCGTTCGGGTTGGGCGTCGGGTTTATCAATCTTGTTGAGCGCCACAATAATGGGTACTCTGGCGGCACGAGCATGATCGATGGCTTCTTTGGTTTGCGGCATGATCCCATCGTCCGCACCCACCACCAGGACGACGATATCGGTAACTTTGGCGCCGCGCGCGCGCATCGCCGTGAAGGCCTCGTGGCCGGGCGTGTCGAGGAAGGTGATCTCTTTGCCGGCATGACGGACCTGGTAGGCGCCGATGTGNNGTGATGCCGCCGGATTCGCCTCCAGCGACGTTAGTCTCGCGAATTGCATCGAGCAAACTCGTCTTGCCATGATCCACGTGACCCATCACTGTCACTACCGGTCCCCGCGGCGTCTGCTTGCCGACTTGTTCCGGTTTTGCGGCATCCTCGAGGATCAGATTCTCCTCATAAGTGATCACTTCCACCACGCCACTAAACAATTCGGCCAGTTTTTTCGCCGTCGCGGTGTCCATCGCCTGATTGATGCTGGCGAAGATTCCCTGATCCATAAGCTTCTTGAGCAGTTCCTTGGCTCGGACGTCGAGTTTCTCGGCCAACTCGCGAANNGGTAATGGTGATGTGGCGCGGTTCGCGAACCACTACAACGGGCGCGGCCACCACGCGAATGGACGAGCGCTTGTCGCCCGCCACCGCGGTGCGGACAGGATGCAGACGACGCTCTCCCTCCTCAAAACGCTTATCGAGGCTGGGCCGCTGGCGTTGCGCGGATGGGCGGCGGTAAATGGGCTCACGCTGACTGGGTGGCGCCGTTGTTGTTCCCGGAGCCGTGCTGGGAGACCCGCTCGCGGCCTTCCGAGCGGGGGGTGCGCCGCTGACGCGGACGCCGGGGGCCGCTGGACGTTGCGGTCGTCGCTGCTCGTCCAATCTGGGCGGCGGTCCAATACGTTGCGTATCAATTGGACGCGAAGGAAGTCGAGGCTGTGGTCCCGTGAGAGCTGGTTCCGTTAGACCGCTTTGCGCTGTGCGATGCGGCAAACGAGGCTGCGGCCCCCTTGGCCGCTGGACGATGTTAGCCGCGGGCGTTGCCAAGCGGTTTACCGCCGAGGGCGGGGCTGGATTTACCCGCCGAAAGGGAGGCGGTGGGGTTCCCACCCGTTGTGATGCGACGCTCGAAGTAGTTCCCGCCGTTTGTGCTGGGGTCGGTATCGCCGCGGAGGAACCTGTAACTGGAGACAGGGTTGATCGCTGTGCGGGTGCGGAAATCGGGTGGCGCTGTCCTGGGCTCGGGCTTGGCCGGCCAGATGGGCCGGCTGGTCGCGGCGGAACCGGACGTGAAGGCGGAGCAGTTACCGGCAGCCGCGGATGAATCGGGGCTGAGGCTGATACAGCCGCTGGTGCCACCGCAGGCCGCCGAACGTGAAGATAAGTGGCAGGATTTGAGGCCGAAGGGCCCGCTGGCGCTGTTTGCGTTATCGCCGGTGGCCCCAATATCGGACGATCAGGTGAAGGAGCCGGCGGAACCTCCGCTAGGGACGGCACGAGATGCCGGGGCGATTCCGGCGAAGGGGCCACTGGAGCGGTGACCGGCGCGGGCGCGGGTGCTTGTCGCACCTGCTGGATTCGTTCCGTCGCATCTTCCGCCGCCCCGAAATGCTTACGAACCAACTCGGCATGACTCAGATCAATCGAACTGGAATGGGTCTTCTTTTCGAGTACCCCAATTTCGGGAAGATAGTCCAGTACCGCTTTGGCTTTTACTTCCAGCTCGCGGGCCAGCTCGTTGATACGTACCTGATTTGGGTCAGCCATCTTTAGTTCTGTTCTTCGTCCCCCTGCGACGGTACTTCGGTTTCCTTGGCGGCGTCTTCGCCGCCGTTTGTATCAGGTTCCGTATTAGCGGCCTGTTCCCCGGCGGCAGGCTCAATTCCTTCATCTCCGCTTTCGGTTCCTTCCATGAGTGGATTTCCACCTTCAGGCGCGGCGTCCGCTGATGGTTCGTTTGATTTCCCATCTTCGGGAAATGCGGCGGAGCCTTCCGCGGAAAATTCCAAGCCGCTTTCGGTCTCGGTAGCGGCCTCAGCCTCTGACTGAGCGGCCATTTGCTGCGCGTCCAGATTCTCGAAATGGGCGGCGACGGAAGTTCGAATTTTCTCTACCATTTTGTCGCCGATTCCAGGAATTTCGAGCAATTGCTCCGGCGTCATATCCGCCAACCGCTCAATGGTGGTGATTCCGTGAGCTTCCAGTTTTTCGAGCAGCTTCGGACCCACGCCCGCCAATTCCGACAGAGGAGCGGTGGGCGCCGTCAGCGCGGCCATTTGCGCTTCGATTTCCTGGCGTTTTTCCTCCTCGCTCT
Organism: Acidobacteriota bacterium; assembly: GCA_003133505.1. Lineage (GTDB taxonomy): Bacteria > Acidobacteriota > Terriglobia > Acidiferrales > UBA7541 > PALSA-278. The sequence goes on along the minus strand of PKXT01000199.1, from coordinate 6,561 downwards.
TAATGTCGATGTTCCAGCCAACCAGCTTGCTGCCCAGCCGGACGTTCTGGCCTTTCTTGCCAATGGCCAGGGAAAGCTGCATATCTTCTACGATTACTTCCAGCCGCTTTTCCTCGGCGTCCACCACTTGCACCCGGGTGACCTTGGCCGGGCTCAGGGCCTTTTGCGCAAATAGAAGAATATCTTCGTTGAAGGGAATAATGTCGATTTTTTCGCCCCGCAATTCCCGGATAATGGATTGCACGCGCATGCCCTTCATGCCCACGCATGCGCCCACCGGATCGACGTCCTTGTCACGGCTTTCCACGGCGATTTTGGTTCGTTCGCCGGCTTCGCGGGCCACGGCGCGAATCTGCACCGTGCCGTCATAAATCTCCGGCACTTCCATCTCAAAAAGCTTTTGCACCAGAATGGGATCGGCACGCGATACGATTACCTGAGGACCCTTTGCGGCGCGATCCACCATGCGGATTACCACGCGCAAGCGGTCGCCAACACTGTAATTCTCCAGCCGCGACTGTTCCCGCTTGGGCAATCGCGCTTCGGTGCGTCCCAGATCCACGATAATATCCGGGCCTTCGGAGCGCTTCACGATGCCGTTAAGCATTTCGCCGACCCGGGTGTGATATTCATTAAAGACAATTTCGCGCTCGGCTTCGCGCACTTTCTGCAGGATCACTTGTTTAGCAGTTTGCGCGGCAATACGGCCCAGGACATCGGTGGGCTTGGATTCCAGCACTTCACCGCCTATTTCGGCGGCGGGATCGCGCTGGCGAGCTTCGGTGATCGAAACTTCACGAACGGGGTCGACAGCCTCTTCCACAATAGTGCGCACCGAATACACATCCACTTGCCCGGTATCGGAATTGAACTTGGCGCGGAGATCCTCTTCGGTCTTGTAATACTTACGCGCAGCCGCGACCATGGCGTCTTCAATTGCGGCCACGATCACGTTGGGCTCAACGTGCTTTTCGCGGCTGATCGCCTCAATCGTCTGAACCAACAAACTGGCCATACGCTCTTAAAACTCCACTACAAGGTTTGCTTTGCGAATGTTCGCAAAGGGCACTTCTACCATGTGCTCCCTCAGTTCAATCCGAACCGTGCTGCCCGAACATCCGGCCAGGCGGCCATCGAAATAATTCTGCCCTTCCACAGGCTGCATAAGCCACAGCCGCGCCCGGCGACCCTGAAACCGTTCGTAGTCACCGGGCTTCAATAGCTTCCTATCCAATCCCGGCGAACTCACTTCCAGAACGTAGGGTGGGCCGGAAACTAAATCTTCCGCGTCCATGATGACGCCCATCTGCTGGCTTACAAACTCGCAGTCCTGGTGGCTGATCAAACCACCCTGTGGCGCTTCGGCCGATGGTGGACGATCCAGATAAATCCGGAGCATCCGTTGCTTCCCTACTTTCCACTCTATGTCGAGAACTTCCATTCCCGCGGATCGAGCTACCCGCTCCGCGGCCTCGCGAATCTGCTCCAGCTTCATGGCTCCGAACCCAAGACTTCGCGTCTTTCGACACCAACAAAAAAGTGGGCTTCCGCCCACTCATGTGTTCGCCCTTTCGCGAATATTGTTATTATAGGCGGCCATAGTCTACTAAGCAAGCGAGGCCACGAAGCAGGCGGGAAGGGGGGACTGGAATATCCTTTCTCCAATCCAGTTTATTGTTCAGAGGGGTTGCTCTAAGTCGTTAATTATGAAATGAAAAACAGTTTAGCCTGTGCAAATAGGCCGGTTTCCGGGTTAGCTCCGCAAATTGGCCGGTCAATCCCACCTTTTCATGTTCCTCCCCGCAACCTATTGTATTAATGATGGTTATGCCGGACCTTAGCCACGACCCAGATACCGCTCAATAAGAAATGTCTTCCAATACGGCTGAATAGTCCTCCCTGCCGCTATTTCTCACAGCATTTCCACAGCCAACGCCGGAACTGTTAATCCAGGCTTGGATCTTTTGGATTCTTTATAGAAGTTTCCGACAACCGCAGTGCCAAAGACTCCGGCATTTCCGCGTCAATTACAAAATATTCGTCCACAATTTCCGAGGTAAACACCTTACCGGCGGCGTGTACCATCGCGAGCCGACGTGAATCCATAATGGGTACGCGCACCTGCGCCCGCACCATACGATCCATGGGCACTTCCTTGTCGATCATGGCGAGCAGCTCCGGCAATCCTTCCCCGGTTTTCGCGGAGATCAATACAGAGTGCCTAATGGTTTCCTTGTTTGGAAATTCGGGTTGGGCGCCCCCAAGCTGGATGCTCCCATGTTTGGCGATTGACGTTGCGCGAATTATTTCCTGGTCAGCAGCCGAAAGGTGATCGGCTTTATTCAGCACGTGAATGCATGGCCGATCGGCGACGTCCAGTTCCTCGAGAATCTTGCGCACTTCGGCGTCCTGTTCGGCGTGCTGCGGATGCGAAGCATCAGTGACCAGCAGCAAAAGCATGGATTCCTGTACTTCTTCCAGCGTGGCCCGAAAGGCGGCTATCAGCCCCAAGGGAAGGTCGCGCAAGAATCCCACTGTGTCAGAGAGCAGGACTTTACGGCGTGAAGGCAGGGTCACGGCGCGCAGGGTGGGATCCAGTGTCGCGAACATTTTTGCGGAAACCAGCACATCGCTGTGGGTGAGCGCGTTGAATAGTGTGGACTTGCCCGCATTGGTATATCCCACAAGCGCGACCGTGCCAATGGGCACCGCTTGGCGCGCTTGGCGCCTCGTCGTTCGCTGGCGGCGAACCGTATCAATTGCCTCCCGCAGCTTTCCCACGCGATCACGAATTCGGCGCCGGTCGGTTTCCAACTTTTGCTCGCCAGGACCGCGCGTTCCTATGCCGCCGCCAAGTCGTGATAGCTCCACACCGCGGCCGGAAAGTCGCGGCAGCAGGTAATTCAACTGGGCAAGTTCCACCTGCAAATGTCCTTCCCGGGTGCGCGCACGACGGGCGAAGATATCCAAAATAAGCTGGGTGCGGTCGATTACACGGCAATCGGTCGCGTCTTCCATGTTACGCAACTGCGCTGGCGTCAAATTGCGATCCACTATGATTAGCTGCGCATCGCGAATTTCCGCTTCGACCTTTACTTCTTCGAGTTTGCCGCGACCCATAAGAGTGGCGGGGTCCAGGGTGCCGCGAACTTGCAACATGCTTCCCGTTACCACCGCGCCCGCGCTCTCCGCCAGTGTTTCCAGTTCGGCAAGGGATTCGCGCGCCGAGGCCGTTGCCGCCCCGCCGCGAACGCCCGCGCCGCGTTTTAACGAGACGCCAACCAGAAATACCTTTTCCCTGCTGCTGAGTGACTGAGTGGATTTCATTCTTCTCTCAAGAGGTGCAACGCCCGCTGCCTGATTTCGGGGAAGTCTCCAAACCCCGGCAACCAGCAAACATCGGGCTCCTTGCGAAACCAGGTTAGCTGTCTTTTAGCGTAGCGTCTGGTGGCCTGTTGAATCCGGGCAATCGCGTCGGCCAGTTTCATTTCCCCGTGAATATGCCCCAGCAACTGCGAATAGCCGATGAAAGTAAAGGGCTTCGATGACGGCGAAATGCCGCTAGCAAGAATTCCGCGAACTTCCTCGATCCAGCCGCTTTCGATCATCCGATGCACGCGCCGGTTAATGCGGGCATAAAGTTCGTTTCGCGGTGGCAGGAGACCAATTTTTTCCACTTGGACTCCTGCCAATTTTTCCCGCGGGGACTGGAGAACCTCGGTAGCCGTCTTGCCCGAGAGCAGACAAATCTCCAGGGCGCGAATCAGCTTCTGCGCGTCCGCGGGCTCAATGCGTGACGCGGCTTCACAATCGAGTTTTTCCAACATGCGGTGCAGATACACGGAGCCATGTTGGACGGCGTCCTGGCGCAAACGTTCGCGCAATGATTCCGAACGCCGCGGCGTATCAGAAAACCCTTCCAACAGCGCACGCAGATATAACCCCGTGCCTGCAGTGAATATCGGCAGGTTTTCGCGATGCCTGATTTCCGCCAGCACTTCCAGCGCTCGCCGGCGATATTCGCCCGCCGTGAAGACTTCGTCCGCTTCCGCAACGTCCATCAGATGATGGGTAATGCCCTCCTGCTCCGCAGGAAGCGTCTTGCCCGTGCCCACCGTGAATTCGCGATAGACTTGTGTGGAATCGCAGGCCACAATTTCCCCGCCGAGTTGCCGGGCGAGCCAAATTGCAAGGGAAGATTTTCCAGAAGCCGTCGGCCCTAATATTACGGCGAGCGTCTGACATTCCTTCATCGCGCTTTCATTTGGATAATTTCCAATACCGAAGCAGCAGGATTGCCAGCCCGATGATTCCCAGGAGCAAACTACCAAGGACTTGAGTGCGCGGCAGTGTCACTGAGAGCCCATCGGCAAGTTATAGAGAAAGGTAAAACGCAGTTCGATGTATGGTCGCGTGTAAGCCGAAGGCAAAGGCTCGAATGGATTTGATGCACTGATGGCGCCCATGGCCGCGCGATCCAGCGGCTCTTTTCCGGAGCTGCGCACCAGGTTGGGTTCGGGATAGGGGACAGTACCATTGGTCTGGATACGAAACTGAATCATCACCTTGCCCTTGTCACCCATCCGGGCCGATTCGGGAATGATGGCGTACCAATTGCGCTTTACGCTGGCCAGCAACCGCTGAAGATAGTTGGTAAAATCCACGCCGTCTGTGGGGGTGAGAAGCTGCAGACCTTCGCCCAAAGTTGGCTGCCCCCCGCCCCCGCCAGGGCCTTGCGGAAGCTGGTCTTGCGAGCTGTAGCTGTTTCCGCTGCCACCTTGTAAAGCCTGATGCAGCGATTGTTGAATGGCGGCACCGGGGGAAAGATTAGGCAGAGTGAGCCCACTGCTGGTGCGCGGCGGGGGCGCAGGCTGACGGGGTGGCGCATTCATAGTTGAATTCGCCGGCTGCGAAGACGACCGTGATGGCGCCGGTTGCGATGGCGGCGAACCGGATGCTGGTCCCGGCTGTGGTGTTGGCCCGGGCACCAAGTCTGGCTGCGGGTGCGGCGGCGCAAGCCGTCGTAGTTCTCGCTGATCCACGTGAATGCGAGGGCTCGGCGGCGACGGGCGCTCTTCTTTTTTCAGCATGTCCTTCGCCGAGGGTGGTAAATACAGATAATTGAGTTGTTGCGGGGCCTCTTCGACCGGTTGATTGCCATGAAACATCTTTGGAGATAGCAGTACGAAGACGATCAGCAGTACGTGAAAACCAATTGAAATAATCCGCGCGGGCCCTTCCCATTTGTCGCGTTGCCGCTCATTGCGTTCCGGTAAGAACGTTACTTCACCGGTTGTAAGCACGTCAGGCTCGCGAAGTTCCAACAGTTCGGGCGGCAGCGGACCTATTTCGCTGTGCTCCGCCATCAAGACGTTCATGGGCGGCGCGGGATCCACATCACGCGGCACGACCATCGGAGTGCCCAGAACTTCAAGCGGAAAATACGACGGCATCTTGCCAATTACGGTAAAAGGCTTAATCGGCATTCCGCGTTGGACTAGCGTCCGAGGAGCGAGCACGTCCAGCGGTACGAAGGACGGAATAGAAGTGTGTCCATCGAGCGGGCGGCCGTCGGCAGGGCGAGCGGGCAGTCCCGCCGGCACTGTAATCCGGCGGTCCAAGGGCGAATAGAGCCGTTTTCCGGGCGCAAAGCCCACGGCTTCGTCCTCGGGACGGACCTCGAAGGGAACCAAAGAACGGGGGATCATTGATGGTTGGGTGAAGTATTCGCTTGAGGCATCGCTGCAGCTGAGATGCGGCGTCCATGTTCGTGGATGCCGTCCATTACCCGATCAGCCAGTTCCAACGCTCGCCGCCCGGCATGGCCATCCACCCGCGGTGTTTGGCGGGTGTGCACACACCTGAGAAAGGAACGTAATTCGGCGCCCAGAGGCTCCTCATTGACGGTGGCGATTTTCTCGAATCCAAAGGACGCGCCATCCCGCTGGACCCTGACGCGCAACACATCCTGGCGCGTGTAATCCGCCGAAATATATTCGTGCTCCTGAAAAAATCGGAGCTTGCGGACGCGTTCGGTGGAAACCCGGCTGGCGGTGAGATTGGCCACCGCGCCGGTGGCAAATTCCAACCGCGAATGAGCGATATCAATTTTATCGGTGAGCACCGCCATCCCGACGGAGCGCGCATCCACCACCGGGGCATCCACTNNCACCAAAGACAGCAAAATGTCGAGATCGTGGATCATCAAGTCATATACCACGTCAATATCTAGGCTCCGCGGCGCGAAAATACCCAGGCGATGTACTTCAAAAAACAATGGGCGCCGGAGCAGGCCTTGCAACGCCACAATCGCCGGATTGAATCGTTCGAGATGGCCAATCTGCAATATGCGGCCTCCGCTTTGAGCGCAGGCAATTAGCGCATCGGCTTCGGCGAGAGAAGTTGCGATGGGTTTCTCCACCAGCACGTCCAGCCCGGAATCCAGCAACCGGCATCCCAGCCGGGAGTGCTCTTTCGTGGGCACTGCCAGGCTGACAGCCTGCGCTTCCCTTGCCACTGCCTCAATATCCGGCAGTACACGCGTGCCGAATTCTTCCGCCA
>PKXT01000030.1:2339-2509 GCA_003133505.1 Acidobacteriota bacterium | reverse complement strand
TGGGAACTTGTACGGGACAACAGTCGAGGGCGGCGCCAACTGTCCTCCACTCGGTTGCGGTACCATCTTCAAGGTCACTCCAAGCGGCACTCTGACTACGCTGCATAGCTTTGATGGCGCGGATGGCACTGAGCCCCACGCGTTGGTTCAGGCCACCAATGGGAACTTCT
>PKXT01000030.1:0-2258 GCA_003133505.1 Acidobacteriota bacterium | reverse complement strand
GGAACTTCTACGGGACAACCTCCAAGGGCGGAGCCAATACCTGCACTGCTCCTTCAATGGTGCCCAACAGCGATGCTCACGATAACCAGCCGCCGCGGAAAACCGTAACGTGCGGAACGGTATTCAGAATCACCCCAGGTGGTATGCTGACGACACTAGCCAGCTTCGGCCCGGCGGGCGGCTCNNGCCCCCCAAGCCGCGCTGGTCCAGGACACCAACGGGGAGTTCTATGGGACAACTGCCGTGGGCGGGGCCAGCCGCGCCTGCGAGTTTGGCTGCGGCACAATCTTCAGTTTGTCTGTAAATCTGAGTCCCTTCGTAGAAGCACAGGCTACTTCAGGTATGCAGTGAGGAGCGGTCGTCACCATTCTGGGAGCCAACTCTCACGGCGCGGCCAGCGTCACTTCTAACGATACGACGGCGGTTTCCAAAGTGGTTTTCAGTTCTGAAATCACCACTATAGTACCAGCGGGCGCCATCACTGGACAGTCAAGGTGGTGACTCCCGGCGGGACGCTTCTGCGCAACGTATCCTTCCAAGTGCTGGCATAGCCGCGTGTTTCTCGTCCACGGAGATCATGGGCGAGAAACCATATGCCTCACTAAACCAACGCCATTTCCTGCTGCTGTGGTAACGAGAGAGCGCCCCGCTGGTTGCAGCGAAACTGGCGAAAGTCTGAGAGTGCGCCAAAACCAAGATAGGCGGAAAACTATTAAAGAGGTATAGCCTTGTCCGCCGGATTTATTGCGTTTTACCTTCCACTTTTTGCGCGGTTTCCTTGGTCGCATGAGCGGTCTTGTGCGCCGCCTTCTTGCTAGTCTTCTTCACCGCATGGCCTGTTTTTTTTGCGGCTGTCTTTGTTGCATTTCCCGTATCTTTAGCAGCGTCTTTCGTCGAGTGCCCCGCGTCCTTCATATCCTGTGACGCGCTTCCGCTCGATTGCGCCGAAATCGTTGCGGCGGTTGCAGCCAACGCGAAGGATAAGAGTGTCGCAATCCCGGTGGCTTTCCTGAAGTTAATCATTTCAGTTTTCTCCCAGTTTGCCGAAAGTGACCACAATCAATGTCCGGCTTGTCGCACCGTAACAAAATTGCTGGAACAAGTCCACAGGATTGCTCATCACAGAGTGTTTCTGGCCAAATATCGCTATCAAGATTGTAGGTCCGCTAACGTCTTGGATGGCGGGAACGGTGATCTTTTCCGGGAACAAGCGGTGTTCGCTGATTTTCAGGCGTGCTGCCCAGATTATTTTTTTTCGACAAACGGTCTTGCAATTCGGCGGCGGTTATATATGATGTCCTGTCTTGCCTTGGCGCGCCACCCATTTGTTCCGCGGGGGCGCGTAACGCCGTCAGGGGAGCGAAAGGCGATGGAGATGAAGACTCCGGGAAAGGGTTCCGCGGCAACTGCCGCATTTCTTTCCCTGCTCATTTGTTTGTTGGTTGTCGTTACTGTGTACGCATTTATGTCCGGCAAATATTCCGCGCCGCCCACTATCACTCGCCTGGGCTTGGAGGTTGATCACCAATATAAATTAACGCTTATCGTGACTGGAATCGTGTTTGTGCTGTCGCAGCTCGGTCTGGCTTTCGCCATATTTCGGTTTCGCGATCATGGCCAGCGGGTACATTTCACTCGTGGAAATAACACGCTCGAAATCCTGTGGACTGGCGCGACGATTGTGCTCTTTCTGAGTCTGGGCGTAATGGCTCGCCATGCGTGGGCTGCATCGCATTTTACCGGCGCATCGCCGGAGGCGGTTCAAGTGGAAGTGACCGGAAACCAGTTCGTTTGGAATTTCCGGTATCCAGGGCCCGATGGCAGGTTTGGGCGCTTGGACGCTACGATGGTCAGCGCGTCTTCGGGCAACCCCCTTGGCCTTGATCCCGCCGACAAGGCCGCCAAGGATGACATCGTTTTACCCACTCTTACCGTCCCAGTGAACCATCAAGTGGAACTGCTGCTCCGCGCCCAGGATGTAATTCACAGTTTCTTCGTACGGGAATTGCGGCTGAAGCAGGATGCTGTGCCTGGAATGGTTATTCCGATGTATTTCACAGCCACGCAGACGGGACAATATGAAATCGTTTGCACGCAATTGTGCGGCCTTGGGCATTACCGGATGCGCAGCTTCATGAACGTGGTCTCTGACGATGACTACCGGAAATTTATCGCCGATCAGGAGCAGCAACTGCTACCGGCGCCCGCTCCGGCCCCAATAACACCGGCGATCGGGGCGCCCCGATGAGTAGGGCTGC
>PKXT01000158.1 GCA_003133505.1 Acidobacteriota bacterium | reverse complement strand
CCACCTGGCGGAAGATGGCGTGGTGGTTCCCATCATCGCTATTGACAAGCACAGTGGAAAGATCGAAACGCGACCGGAAATCGTTACGCGCGGGTTCTTGCCGTCGGAAGATGGACAGGAAATCATGGACCGGATCCGCGAAGTCCTGCTAAAAACGATGGCCGAAGCGAATACCGAAGAGCGCGGCGATTACGGCGTAATCAAGGAAAAGATTCGCGCCGACTTAAAGCGCTACCTCAATAAGCAAACTTCCAAACGACCCCTGATTTTGCCGGTGATTCTGGAGGTATAGACCAAGTGCGGCTTGCTTCGATCTATTACCGACTATTGGCCGGAAGCGCGACGAGGTAGCCGCCTATCCCAAACTGACCGTTGCGGTGGCGCAGGTGCTGGTCAGCTTGTTGCCTTGTATCATNNCTGACAGCTCATTACCAGTGCAAGCAAAATCACCGGACCGAACCACGCACTCACAGCATTCCCCGCCATCACCTTCATTCGCGCCATCAAGCTCGTCCAGTCCACTTTGCTGGTGGCAATTTGCTGTAACAAATCCTGTGTGTCGCCGCACAGGTTCATGTATTCCTGGCCCGCGCCAAAGTAAACGCCAAGTTGCACGTCCTGGTCGTTGCTCGTGCTTTCGAAATAGCCCGGCTGCCGAATTAACGCGAGCACTGCAATGGAAAGTGGGCTTTGCGNNGCGTTTGTGATGTAGCGTGCGCGCTGAGCCCGCAGTTCGCGCCGAAACCCACATTTAGCGAACCGTCAAACTCATAGTAAATGCAATCCCCATCGTCGAGGTTGGCCGCGGTCCTTTCGTGAAGGGGCAGGGTGAATCCAGCGAGCGCGTGGAGCAGGGCTTCCTGGAGGGTTGTGGCGGGCGCAAAAGCCTTGTAATTGCGAATGGTATATTCAGACGAGCCGGAATATCCGTAGTTATCCCGATGGAGCCGATCGAGGCGCTGCCCGCGAGTTTTCCACTGAATGTTGGATTTTGCCTCGGTGATCACATAGCAGCTTCCCGCCTTCCCTGAAATATTGACCTTCTGGGCTTGACGGTTTTCCAGATCGGGGTTGTAGCTGAAGAGGTTGGTTTCAGGCTGCTGAATGGACATCGTGAATTGCGCGCTGGCCTTGAGCGAAAACTTGGCCGGGCTGCCGGCCAGTTGCCAGGATGGATTTCCCGCGCTCAGCGTCAGACTGGCAGACGTCTTCGGGGGCACAGACGAAAGCGGGCTGGCCGAGGTAACCCGCCAGGCTACCTCCGAAAATGAATTCCAAATTCGTAGAGGATTGCAGGAGATCTCTCAGCGATTTGGGATCCAACTTTACGGGCTTGCCATCAAATACGACGGTTACGATTGCCATGGAGTCTCCGATGGCCGTTGCTGATTGGTGATCGATAGGGCGTGGCCGCAATATAGGCAGATGCTTCCTCCCCGTCAAGTGCCACCCGGCGAGTCAACTCAGCGGGTTGAAAGTGTTCAACGATGCGAGAACTCCTGAGCCCGTCGCGAGGCATGTTAGACTCCGCAGCGGCAGGTGATTTCCCTGGAGATCGGCAAAGCAGTTCACATTCGTGAATGGCGCGAGGACGATTTCGATCTCCTGCACGCCTTGGATTGCGCGTGTTTTCCTCCGCCCATTGTGTATTCACGGAGAACCCTGCGAAAATTCCTTCGGCTGCCGGGCGCGCATTGTCTGGTTGGTGAGACAGGTGGCCGAATTGCAGGATTCATCCTGACACATGCCGAATCCCCGTCCACAGTAAGAAGAGCACGAATCCGGGTGGACGCGGAAAGGCGCGGGCCGCTTCGAGGCCATATCATCAGCCTGGATGTTGACCCGCGATTTCGGCGCGGCGGAGTTGGTTCCGCGCTTCTCCATGCCGCCGAGGAATCGCTGGTATCCAATGGTGTGGATATCATTGACCTGGAAACAGCGGTGGATAACCAGCCCGGTGTCGCGTTTTGGCGGAGGCACGGCTACGAAATTGCCAGTACAATAGCGGACTATTACGATGCGGGCGTAGATGCTTTCGCCATGTTTAAGGCCATGCCGCGAGAGTTACATGGGCAAAGCGGCGCCAGTTCTTTGGCGGAGCGGAGATCGGCGAAACGCGGGCGGTTGGGTCCGGCAATGACCGGATCTTATAAATAGCTTTGGTCTGAGGGAAATCGCGAAGAGGTCGTAGCACTTTTCGCGCGGAATTTCGTGAACACAATTAAGGGAGGGATAATGAAAATTCGCACTGTCGCAGTATCGTTATCAGTCATTGCACTCACGATGGTGTCGCAGGCAGTACTAGCCGGCGGCGCAACTCAAGGGAGAACGTCCATGTCGTCCGATTCAGCTTTAATGACGCCGTCGAAATTAACCGAACAAGCGCCAGCAAACTATGATGTGAAATTCGTCACTACCAAGGGCGACTTTACCGTCCACGTAGTGCGCTCGTTGGCGCCACTGGGTGCCGATCGCTTCTATAACCTGGTGAAGCACGGCTTTTACGACGATTGCACGGTATTCCGGGTCGTCCCCGGCTTTGTCATCCAATTTGGAATCAGCGGTACCCCCAAGATTTCATCCGTGTGGCAGAACGCCAATATCAAAGACGATGTGGTGAATGGCTCCAATAAAAAGGGAACCATCACTTTTGCCATGGCCGGACCAAATACGCGCACTACCCAGGTATTTATCAGCCTCGGCAACAATGCGGCGCTCGATTCGCAAGGCTTTGCGCCATTCGGTCAGGTGACCCAGGGCATGAGCGTGGTCGAATCGCTCTACGGCGGATATGCGGACCAGCCCACCGGCCGCCAGGGCGAAATCTCCACGCAGGGGAACGCGTATTTGAAGCAAAACTTCCCCAAGCTGGATAGCATTATTTCCGCCACGATTGTAGGCTCTGGAATGGCCCATCATCCAGCCACCCACACGCCGGCTAAATCGCAATAACAGTAGGCATCTTCTCAACCTGCATTTAATAAGGGCCCGGCTTTTGTGCTGGGCTCTTGTTGTTTGTGCTTGTTGAATTTTTAGGTCCTCGTTCATATATGGGAGGAATAGGAAGGCGGCTGCCATGCCTGCAGGTCAGCAGTAAGGGCTGTCGTTTTCTTGCCCCCTCTTCGGAGGCAAACAATCACACCCACCCATCCGCTCCTAGCGCCGGGTAAACATGCCGCAGATCCAGGTTATGCGGCCACATGTAAGCCATTCACCGTGCAACCCTGCTTTAGCGCGAACGACCAGTGCCGCTCCTCAATTTATTTCGATTCAACCCTCGAAAACGTATTGACAATTTCCTGAAAAGCTGAAAAATGCACGTGGCGCTATTGCGGCGCCCTTGCGAAGCACGCGTCCCCTAATGGCTGCAGGGGAGGCAAGGATTCACGATACGGATTTTCCCGCGCGTCCGAGGCTTTCGTTTGGCGCGCGACCATCACCAACAATCGCGGTAAACACTTGGGAGGGGATGGAATGGAGCGTCAAGGCAAAGCAGGTCATGTGGTTTTCAACGTGGTCTTAATCGCCGCATTGGCGGCAGGAGGGACGGCGGGATGCATGGCATCGGGAATGGCGGCGGTCATTTCGCCCCCGCCCGCTATCGGTAAGGCACATCACCGTGCGGCTCGAGCCGCGGTCGCTAAGTTATACGATCCCGCGCTGCTGATACCATCAAAGCTGACTGATCAGGCTCCCGCCGCATTCGACGCGAAATTTATCACCACCAAAGGGGACTTCGTGATTCACGTTACCCGCGCTTGGGCCCCGCTGGGCGCGGAGCGCTTCTACAACTTGATGAAGCATCATTTCTACAATCGCGCCGGCATTTTCCGGGTAATGCCCAAATTCGTCGTGCAATTCGGTATCAGCGCGTATCCGGACGTTTCCAAGGCTTGGCACAGCGCTGATATCAAGGACGATCCCGTTACCCAGTCCAACATGAGGTGGACCGTATCCTTTGCCACTGACGGCCCCAATACCCGCACTACGCAGATCTTCATCAATGTCGCCGACAATAAGCGACTGGACACGCGCGGATTTGCTCCCTTCGGTAATGTAACCGAGGGAACCAAGACGATCAGGAAGTTTTATAGCGGCTACGGCGAGGAGACCTCTAAACGCCAGGACGAAATTGAAGCGCAGGGTAAGAAGTTTCTGGATTTGGATTATCCCAGGCTCGATAGCATCAAATCCGCCGCGATAATTCCCGGCAGTATTGTGGGGGCTGTGTCAAATGGCAGGGCAGCGGGGAAGTCCGCCGCCGTTGCGCCAGCGGCGATGACCCCCGCTGTAGTCGCGCCCCTCGCGCGATCCAGGCCTGGCGCACTACCATCCTCTCCCGCGGTTGGCAGCGGCGACACATCCTCGACTGCGCTCGCCGATGGGGCGCCCACTTACGAGCAAACTAGATTGTGGATTATTTCCAAGATGAACGATGCCGCCGGGCATCGAGAGGACAACGGCGACACCGTAAGTTATCAGAACATTTCCCTCGACGGCTGCGTGTTGAAATATCGCGAGGTCTGGCGTTCGGGCTATAGCGACGCCCATGACCTTTACGACGTCAGCATCCCGCTGCTAAAACTGGCTGACGCAACTCCTCGCGAGGGTATTGTGAAGCTGAACACAACGACGACTGCGGTGCATATCGCCCGGCAGGAAAAAGTCCGGGGCCAACCGGACCTAACCTCCAGCGAGACGAATGTTTCCACCACGGATGGCACATTTGAGGCGGGGGTCTATGGCTATGTCGTGAATCTCGACTTCCGCAGGCAGGGAATTGACGCCGTGGACATTAGTAGCCGCATGGCTGCCGCCTTGCGACACGCTTCAGGCATTTGCAAGGAGAAAGCGCCCAAGGCTCTTGAGCCTTTCTAGCTGGTAGTGGGTCAGTTTGAATTCTTGGCAATTTTGAGTTGTTTATTAAGACCAGCGGAGTGACTCAAAAGATAGCCAGCCCCAAAAGACAATCATCACAAAGGCCCGGATTTTGTTAGCACGTGTCGGCGTACCTATAGCACCCATGATGGAAATAAAGCCGTAACAATCCCATATAGCAAGGACACAGCCGCATTGATTCTTCGGTCATTCAGAGAGAAGGCCACACCGCCATTCTATGCTAGCACTAGGCTCGCCACGGGTGGTTTGTCATGCTAATCCGCCCGGAAGTATGAGGGTTCGTATTGGTTGTTCTGCTGCTCGAATGCGATCTGACCGTGAGCTCGAATTGCGCGTTTTAGATTCCCAGCACGGTAATAAGTTCGCGCACTGACGCGGCGGATTTATTGAGCGCTTCCTGCTCTTCGGGCAGTAGCTTCACCTGCAAAATCTGCTCAATGCCGCCCGCCCCCAGCTTTACCGGAACGCCCACAAAGTGCCCGCTAATCCCGTATTCGCCTTCGAGGTAGGCCGCGCACGGCAGAATCATTTTCTTGTCGCCAAGAATCGCGTCCACCATTTGCACCACTGCGGCTGACGGTGCGTAATACGCCGATCCCGTTTTCAGCAGACCCACAATTTCGCCGCCGCCTTTGCGCGTCCGCTCAACAATCGCGGCGATGCGATCAGCTGCCAGTAGCTCCGGCAGCGGTACCCCCGCCACCGTGCAATAACGCGGCAGCGGCACCATATCGTCGCCATGTCCACCCAATACAAACGAATTGATATTGCGCACCGAGACGCCCAGTTCCATCGAAATAAACGCGCTCATCCGCGCCGAATCGAGCACACCGGCCATGCCAATCACCCGATTGCGTGGAAACCCGCTGATGCGTAATGCCGCGTGGGCCATGGCGTCCAGCGGATTGGTCACCACGATGAGGATGGCTTCGGGCGAATGTTTCACCACTCCCTCCACCACGCCCTTGATTACTTCATGATTCGCTTTCAGCAGGTCGTCCCGGCTCATTCCCGGCTTGCGCGGAAATCCCGCTGTGATTACGACAATGTCGCTCTTGGCGCTCTTGGAATAATCCCCGGCCGCCGTGCTGATTCCGTCCGCAAACGAATCGGAACCCGAGATCGCTCCCGATTGCCGCATGTCCAGCGTCTTGCCCGCTGGCGAGCCTTCCAGGATATCGGTAAGCACCACGTCCGCCAATCCCGCGTCAAATATTCGCTGCGCAGTTGTCGATCCGACGAACCCGCCGCCTACCACCGTTACTTTATTACGCATTTTCTGTGCTGCTCCTTTATCGTTTACAGCCACGCTAACGAATTATCTCGCGCCTGATCCACAGCAGCGGCCAAGCCATCGAAAGGCCCACCGCCGTAATCACAATCGAAGCTACCAGAAAGGGCACAGAGTGGAAATAAACGCGGCCCATAATCAGGAACAGCGCCACTGGAAGACTCAGCACCGTCAGGGCATTGATCATTGCAATGGCCCATGCCCAGCGCGCTCGTTGAAGAATTCCGCGCGCACAATAAATTGTGCCCAATCCGAGAGGAATCAGCAAAATTCCCATGATTACAAAGCTCAATACAAAAGGAGGCCATACCGTGGGCATATTCGCGGCGCTCACCTCGGTGGCTAGAAATTGATGCAGTTGGGGGATTGAGGATAGGTGGATCGCGGCCACTGCCACAAGCAATCCGCCTTGCAGAACCAGCAGTTTGGCTACTATTTTGGGACGATCCATCTTACTTCCGCATATTTTCGATAATGGCCGACGCATATTCCGACGTGTGCAGCATCGGTGCGCCTTCCATCATGCGCGACAAATCATACGTCACCCGCCGTTGTTGAATTGTTACCGCGATACTTTTCTCGATCAGAGATCCAACTTCGCTCCAGCCGATGAAATCAAACATCATCGCGCCGGACAGCATTACCGAGCTGGGATTGATCACGTCCTTATCCGCGTATTTCGGCGCCGTTCCGTGCGTGGCTTCGAATACCCCATAGCCATCGCCTATATTCGAACCGGGGGCCATGCCCAGGCCTCCCACCTGCGCCGCGCAGGCGTCGGAAAGATAGTCGCCATTCAGATTCGGCGTAGCAAACACCTGATATTCATCGGCGCGCAGTAGAACCTGTTGAAAGACGGAGTCGGCGATGCGGTCATTAATCAGAATTTTCTTTTTCCAATTCCCGTTGCCATGCGATTTGCCAATCGAATCAAGAGTTGTCTTTACTTCCGCGCACGTTTGCTGCCGGAACGCCTCGGTCGCATCCTTCAATCCTGGCTCGATCATCGCCGCATTCTGTTCGATGGAAAGCGCGGAATTATTTTCCGCATTGCCGAGAATCCAACTCTCCCGTTCGGTGACGATCTGCTCGCGAAATTCAGCGCGCGCCACTTCGTAGCCCCAGTCGCGGAAGCCGCCTTCCGTGTACTTCATGATGTTGCCCTTGTGTACGAACGTTACAATCGTGCGGGCGTGGTCAACTGCATGTTGAATCGCGCGACGCACCAGGCGCATGCTGCCAAAGGGCGACATGGGCTTGACGCCGATAGCCGAATCCGCGCGAACTGTTTTCTTGCCTCCGGCCAGCATCTGCTCGTTGAGGAACTCAATCAGCTTCGCCGCTTCCGCCGACCCGGACTTCCACTCGATGCCCGCGTAGACGTCCTCGGTATTCTCGCGGAAAATCACCACATTCATTTTCTCGGGCGCGCGCACGGGGGAGGGAACTCCCGTGAAATACCGCACCGGCCGCACACACGCATACAAATCCAGCATCTGCCGCAGCGTGACGTTCAGCGAACGAATCCCTCCGCCCACTGGCGTGGTCAATGGTCCTTTGATGGCTACGCGCAGATCGCGAATCGCGTCCACCGTATCGTCGGGCAGCCATTGGCCAAACGCATTGAACGATTTCTCGCCCGCGAATACTTCAAACCACGCTACTGAACGCTCGCCGCCGTAGGCGCATTCCACCGCCGCGTCAAACATCCGCTGCGCCGCTCGCCAGATATCGCGCCCCGTGCCGTCGCCTTCGATGAACGGAATGATCGGCTTATCCGGTACGTGAAATTTGCCGCCCGCGTATCCAATGGCCGCGCCGTCGGCTGGCAACCCCCGCCCGTTATAACTTACTTTCACAGTCCCACCCCAAATGAATCGTCGAAAATATCACATTCGCCGCCATTGCGCACGCCTTCGGCGCGCCCAGGATAAAGTAGGGCGAATACGCGTGATAAAATTCATGGCTCAACGACGCGTCTTGAGAAAATGAGCGGACGGAAGGGGTAATTTCTGCAAGGAAATCCAAAAAGGATACCAATGACAATGCGCCATGGGGAAGTTCAGCGCATTGAGCCCCGCTCGACGCTTGCTGTAACCCGAAGAGGCGCTGGAAATCTGCTCTGCTACGGCATTATGGCTTCGGTCGGCGTTGCCGCATATCTGTTGCGGGAAATGTTTGGAATTCTTAATCATCGGTAGAAAAGGAATTCGAACCAAGCAGCCCCTCCCCTGTGTTTTTTAGAGTGGAGAACGCTACGAGAACCTTCCCGGATTTTAGGATGCTACTCGGTTCTGGTTATTGGAAGGCGGCGATAGCCTGTTGATACGCTTGGGTGTACTGGCCCGCGGGAGGCACATAAGCGATGGACAAATCGCTGATCGACATTTCCACGACATTGGCGCCGCGCGTTTTTGCGAAGGGCAGCAGCTGAATCGGCGATCCCACTTCACAGGAGTTATCCGCGCAGGTCGGTTCGGCAAACTGAAGTTGATGCAAAGGCGCGTCGGGATACTGCAGGAAAAATCCGCACCAATTCACCACGCAAGCCTGGTCGTCGCCGTAGTTGGTAATAGATGATTTCTGTAGCGCTTCCTGGCCGATTCCAAAACCATATTGCGCCGCGATGGAGGCAACATTCCCGGGGAACGCATACGGATTGCTCGACGGACACGGCGTGCCGTAGCAGTTGAGCGCCACCTCGACCGGGACGGAGCCCACATTGGCGTGTTCGACGGCCAGCATGGCATCCACATAGGTCTGCCACGATTGTTGGGTAAGCCCGTAGCTCGCCTCTTCCTGGGCAGTGCAATCTGGATAAGTTTCTCCGCCGCCTCCCAAACCCACGCGAATGTAGGCAATCCGGGGATCGCTGCCGTAGTGTGCAAAAAACTCTTTCAGAAAACCGGAGTAAGCGGCTTGAAACGCCGGCGATGTAAATTCGGGGATATTTCCGTCAATACCATTACTCTCGTTACAGCTGATGGTGGGAGGGAGCTGGGCCAGCACATACGGTGGCGTAGCGATGATGCTCTGAGAATCGCTGACCGCCCAAATCACCAGTCCCGTCTTTTTTCCGCCGTTCCACCAGGTCGCAATTTGTGATTCCACGGATGACCAATCCAACACCCCGTTGCCCGAATCCACAGCGCTCCAAACCACGAAGGCAACATCTCCGGCAACATTTTGCTCGGGAATTAAATAAGAGTTGACGTCGCTCATATCTTCGCCGGGAAATTCAATGGCGAAGATTCCGGTTGCCGCGGCAGGGCCGTCATTCGCCGGACCTCCGGAATTCCCCGAGGTTCCCCCTCCGCTTCCAGACCCTCCTGAGGACCCGGAACCGCCGCCCGCCGAGCATCCAACCAGCAGCAGAATAAAAGACAGCAAAACGCCGATTTTCGCTTTCCCCATTTTTCCCCGTTTCCCGGCCGACCGCCATTATCAGACGGAAGGCCCCAAGATTAACCTCTCATAAGTCTGGGTTCGCGCGCATGCCGTTCTGGCGCCGCCGGCCCCGCCCAATCGGAGCGTTGCGTAACCCTGTATGAACCAACACGCCGCACCATCATTTGTTGCGACCCAAGTGTTCGGGCCAATGTTAAGCATTTCTACAATACCATTTTCCCCTTATTTCATCATTAACCACACCTTAGTGTCCTTGCCGGGGGAAGGAGGGTCCGCGGGTTAGCGACTTTATTTTACCAGCTGTGTTGGTTTAAAGCATGGCTGTAACACCTAGCCGCCGATCCTCATCGCGCTGCCTTAGGGTACGTAAGTTGCATAGCCAGGTTGGGAAAGAGAGTACAAATGAAAAAGTTCATGCTGGCCGCCATTGCACTTGCGCTTTTGCCACTGTCTTCCCGTTCGCAAAGCACACCCCAGGCCGACGTTCCGGTCGGATATTCACTTCTCGAAGTGGACAAGGGATATAGCTTCAGTTTGAACGGGGTTAGCGGCTCCGCGGCATACAATTTCAACAGCTGGCTCGGCGCGGTGGCCGATATCGGCCGTATACCATGGCTCCCCTGGTGAAGAGGGTCTTACCGCTGAGACTTTCCTTTTCGGCCCGCGCTTTTCCTATCGAAAAGCTCGCAGAGTCGTGCCCTATGTCCAGGCCCTTCTCGGCCCGTCGCATGGCTCGGGAGAATACTCGGGCGCTGCCGTCTCCACAATCCCCTTTGCATTTGCCTTGGGCGGGGGAGCCGACATTGGACTCGGATCGGGCGGCAGAGTCGCTCTTCGACCACAGGTGGAATATGTCGGTTTCCGAGTGGAGGGTGCTACATCGAATGCCGCTCGAGTGTCGCTTGGTCTCGTCTTCCACATCGGCAAGAAATAGTTATTTGAGGAAACACTCTTCAGATTCCGGGCGCAACGAGTTATAGCCTATGTCACGCCCGCGTGTCATGTTGAATTATTTTCTTATCGCCGTGGGATGCTTCGGTTCATACATTCCCAGTGACGCGCCGCTTGGCAGCTTGAGCGCGGTAACGCGGCCCCAGCGCTCTTCCTTCACGGGATGGGCAAATTCCGCACCTTTTGCCTTCAGCTCTTTCATTGTGATTTCGATGTTGTCGCACATCAGATAAAGCTCATGATGCTCGTCCCCCTCCGATGGGTGGACGCCAATTTCCGCCGGCGGCAGCGCGAAAATCAGCCAGCCGCGTCCCAC
>PKXT01000053.1:2488-5380 GCA_003133505.1 Acidobacteriota bacterium | reverse complement strand
TTTCCGCATCGTAGCAAGAAACTCAAAACATGCGGACTTGCGGGCAAATTAGCAATTCGCCATGGACTGGTATAATGCACTGGTCCGGGATGCCAAAATGGAGACTCCGGTTTAATCATCTCCGACGCGGACATGATGCCTAATAATGGGAGAGTTTTAATATTATGAAAGGGTCATTTGATAGAGCACTCCAATCGGCGCTTGCCGTTTCTGGTATGGTTGCAATCTTCCTGCTCCTGACCGCCGCAGCGCAGTCCAGGCAGGTTGGACGCATCGTTCCTGCGTCCGTTGGCGCGGTTTTTTCGGAGACAAACCAGACGAATAATCAAATTCTTTATTACACGCGACAACTCAACGGCACATTGACCCTGGTGGGGAAATATTCTACCCAAGGCCAAGGGTATGCCAGCGAGCATGCCAGCCAGGGGAGTGTGGCAATTTCGCAGGATCGAAAATTTTTGTACGCGGCTAATTACGGCAGCAGCGATGTGACCGCATTTTCGGTTAGCCGAACTGGATTGACGTTCGTAGGACGTTATTCCTCGGGTGGCACGAATCCATTCAGCATCGCCATATATGGAAATCTGCTATACGTGCTGAATTTTGGAGATCCGCAAAATGTTTACGGGTTTCTTCGCAATGCCGACGGTTCGCTCACGCCGCTCAATTCGTCGCAGCCTGTTAGCGGCCTGAAGGTGCAGGCGCTTCAGGTCGGCTTTACCAATAACGGGAAAGCGCTGGTGGTAACTGAGGAAATCGGGGAAAGCGTGGACACCTACCTGGTGAATTCAAACGGCACGATCAATCCCGGGCAGTTCCAGCCCTCGGCTGGCCGCGGCCCGTTTGGTTTTGCTTTCGACCAGAGGAATCATCTTCTTGTGTCCGAGGCGCTGACAAGCTCGATGAGTTCTTATCATCTGGCGCCGACGGGGATTATCACCCCCATCACTGGCGAGCTGGATGATTTTGGAAGGGCTGCGTGCTGGGTGGCCGTAACCAATTATCCCGGCGCAGGACCACAATATGCCTACGTGACCAATACAAAATCGGACACGCTTTCGGGATACTCGGTGTCTTCCGATGGCACATTGGCGCTTTTGAATCCCTCCGACGGCATTACCTATGCATTTCCGACTGGCGCATTTCCGCTCGATGAAGGCATAGACCAGAGCAATTCTTACCTATATGTTCTCGCGCAACGGGCTGGCTCCATCTACGTGTTTAACATCAACGCCGATGGCAGCGTAGCGGTAAATAGCATTACAAAGGGGCTGCCGACGGGCAGCTTTGGAATCGTGGCATATTGATTCTTAGGTGTGAAGTCTTTCTCTGGTAAAGTAACTGCCTAATGGCGCTATTCCCCCTTTACAGCTTTCTGGATTGTTCCTTACTATATGTCGCCTCGCAGATCAGAGGAATTTCAAGAGTGCGTCCATAGTTTCCTTGGGTTGCTCTTCAAGAATCCAGTGACCCGCATTAGAGATCACGACTACTTGCACATTCGTCGCAATGAGCTTCACCTGTTGTCCGAGCGGCGCACCCAGGCTTTTGTCTCCGCCCAGTGACAGCACCGGCATCGTCAATCTGGTGCGGGAGAGTTCCGCAAAATCCCTAGCAGTCTGCGGGAACGCTGCGAAGTATGCCCAAGCCGCTCGCATGCGCCCTGGCTTCGAATACGCCGCGACATACGCTTGGCGGTCGGACTCTGGCACAGAATAATTCTTGTTTGCCGCCAGGTCATCCCAGAAATACGCGAAATAGGCGTTCTCGCGGCCTTTCACCAAGGTCTCCGGCGTCGGTCCATGAAAACGAAAGTGCCAGTATTTCGGATTGTTGTAAATAAGTTCCCAGCCTGGGACACCAGGCAAAAACGCGTCCATCAATATCAACTTCTCCGTCTCGGCAGGAAATTGCGCGGCATAGGCATAAGCGACCATGAGCCCAATGTCATGACCGACGACACGTGCCTTCGTAATTCCCAGTGATCTCGCCAAGTCGNNAATTTTCATCGCGGCGGACTTCATATCTAAACCGTCTTGGGGAATTTCTGAATCGCCAATTCCTGGCAAGTCCGGGGCGACAACCGTGTATTTCTCTGCCAATTGCGGAATGAGAGGCCGCCACATACGTGAGGTCTCCGCATACCCGTGCAGAAGAATAACCGCCGGTCCATGACCAGCCATCAAGTAGTGGAGCTTGAGGCCGTCCACTTCAGCGATGCGTGACGCGATTGCGCCGTCGGCCTTCTCGCTCTGCGCAAAGACTGGAAAACACGCGGCGAAAAAAACGGCGAGGAGAATGCCAACCACTGCGAGTTTGAAATCGCGTTTCATTACATTGCCTCCGCAAAAATATTGAAGGCCAGCGCCTTCAATCGTCGGTTTGGATTTGATCACCCTCTTTGCAGAACGAAGGGACATGGCTGGCCTCCGGTTTTGCTTTTTTCAGCATGCAAAAGTGAACTCAATTCTAATCCCATTCTAATACTGAGATGAATGACGGGATCTTTTGCCCAACGATCGTTTTTTACCAGCGGTCCGCGCATTCTGGTCAAAATCCCAAACTTCCACGCAGTTCGTACCGCTCCGGTCGGGACGCCCTCACTCGACCCTGCCAGCCGAATGTGCATCATCCCATACGCCTTCAACCGCCCGCGAGGGGAAGGAACACTTCTGGCAACTGCTCGACGAACGCAGCCTGTTGACGGTTAATCCTGGGTGGCTGCGGAACGGTCTTTGAGCTTTCTCCACAATCAGGGGGAGTGGTCTGAAAACGTATTGTATAGCTTCCAAGGCAATAGCCTGCACGGCGCGGTTCCTTACGGCGCTCTCGCCTTTGATAAGACTGGAAATCTCTATGGCACCACCTACGAAGGAGGCGCCAATCAAATCG
>PKXT01000053.1:0-2475 GCA_003133505.1 Acidobacteriota bacterium | reverse complement strand
AATCGCTCT
Source organism: Acidobacteriota bacterium (assembly GCA_003133505.1). Taxonomy (GTDB): domain Bacteria; phylum Acidobacteriota; class Terriglobia; order Acidiferrales; family UBA7541; genus PALSA-278. The sequence continues at coordinate 2,466 of PKXT01000053.1, read as the reverse complement.
ATTGGGTGGACTCTTGCTGTGTAGGCTCGGTCATTGCTGCCGTCATCCTGATCCTGTTGGTTGTCTTCATCATTGTTCTTATGATCAAGGCGGCAATTCATGCAGCGAAACGCATTACTTGAGCAAGCCGAGACAGATGGAGAGGGATCCTGTTCCCACCCGGGAGGGGGGGCGTAACCACCTTAGCCGACTTTCAGGGTGAGGTAGCGATATGTTTATCGTAGTGAACGGCCAGCCGACGATTCTCGGGGCGATTACTTCTGGTTAGCCAACGCCTGAAACGAGCCGGTCAGATGCCGGCGTACCANNTACCAGGCATAGCCTCCTTCTGGAGACGCGGAGCCCAGACCCTTGCCGAACCTTTTAAGACTGTCGGTGACCGTCAGGTGAGTGATGAATTTCACGCTCTTGTAGCCGAGCTGGCGCGGAACCCGCAAGCGAAGCGGCCCGCCGTTGCCCACGGGTAGCTCATCGCCATTCATCCCATAGGTGAGAAAAGTCTGCGGATGCAATGCATCCGCCATATCGATGCTCTCCCACCAGTCGGGCTCGATTGAGAAGTACACAACGTATCTGGCTTGCGGGTGGACCCCCACTGCATCCAAAACGTGCGAGAGCGGCGCGCCGATCCACTCGGCTATATACGACCAGCCCTCTTCGCACTGCACCATAGTGGTCTGGCTGCGAGACGGGTAGCTCTTCAGCTGGGCAAGCGAAAATGAGCCCGGCCGGTCGACCATGCCGTCCACAGAGAGCCGCCAGTCGGCGAATCCTCCGGCCTGAAGCCGCTTGAACGCTTCATTCGGCGGCGCGAGTTCATTTGCGAGTGGACGCTTCGAAATCTGGCTCCTGGAAAACTCACGCGCCATCGAATGCCTCGTCAGCAGCCGTTGCGAAGCATAAGTTAGCGTTTCGCCGAGGCCGTAGAAGCCGCCGTGATCGGGCGGCACCAGTCCATACTTTTGCGCAAGGCGCGCGGCCACGCCCAGGCCTGATACGCCCGCCGTGGCGGCGAGTCCGCGGATAATCAGTTTGCGGCGCGAGAGATCGGTCATATGCGCTCCTTACGTGCACTGGCCTGGGCCGTGACCATCGCTCGCATGCGATTCCTGAATCCGGCAACACAAACCATCACCACGTGGACAACCAGGAACACCACGAGTGCCAGCGACACGAAGAAGTGAAGCGTGCGCGCGGATTGCTGGCCGCCTAACACATTGACGGTGGCCGGAAACGCGGAAACAAAGGCGGGCGACATCGCCAAGCCCGTCCAGATTACCAATGGGAACAGAACGAAGATCACGAACAGATAGGTAAGCCGCTGGAGCACGTTATACGACCAAGCTTCCGCCTCGCTCGGTCGCTCGAAGTGTAAATGGCTGGCGATTGCGGTCGAGAGCGCGCGCCACGAAAGATCGGTCCCGCGTGGGAGCAAGTTCTTCCGGAAATGCCCCGTAAGAAAGCCGTAGATTGCATACAGCAAGCCGGTCAATACCGCAATCCAGGCAGCTTGAAAGTGGAGGTACCGGCTCCATCCGTTCTGGTCCGGCAGCACGTAACCGTAGCCGCTGGGCACCAACGCCCTCGAGGAAGGGATCGGGATTTTGAACAACGGTGTAGTCAGTACGCTGCCGGTCTCGCCCCAATAGAAGCGTGGATGAGAAATCAGAATTTCAACTCCCGTGACGAGCAGGGCGAAAAAGCACAGCGTGGTAATCCAGTGAGTGACGCGGACGAGGGCAGAATGTCGCGAAGTAACTGTTGTGGCTGGAACGGCCGAGGCAGACCTTGGGACGTAATCTCCCAGCGGCACCTCAACGGATTCCGATCTCGCCATTTCTAGCCTCCTGCCGGGGGCTCTGAATTACCTTCCCGGGATAGGCGTCATACTACCACGCGGCAGGCATTGAAATGGATGACTCCTGGATTACGTGTGATTGCCAATAATTCCAAAACAAGCCTGTGACCAAAAACGAGGAGCAGGCTGCTGCGGGTGTGGAAAAGGCATACAAGGACTGCAAAAAGGACCAGAATGAGGTCGAACATGGCGCACTCTTAAAGCAGAAATGGGGAAAGCCGCGCACCGCTATCCTCAAGATTCTAAAGGCGGAAGGAGTTTTGGCGAGGCACAACGGATGCGGAAATCCAATCTTAGTGAAACGAGCTACACCCATATTGGGATCGATGGATTTGAGGATGCCTTGCGTCAGGAAGATCAGCCCGGCGGCGACGCGAATGAGCGCAACGCTCGCAGGACCTATCGTTGGCCTGAAGAAGAACCGAAAGGGTGAATTCATGTGTGTTGGTCATCCTTTTTCGGATTGAGAAGCCTGCTCACACCGGCAGCGAACCTGGCCCTGAATTACGCTTTTACAGTGGACATTGATGAGTCTCTAAGAATTTGAATGCTCACCCAGCAACCTAAGAACTCAAGAACTAACAGCTGTCAAGGACTGATTTCTTCAG
>PKXT01000313.1 GCA_003133505.1 Acidobacteriota bacterium | reverse complement strand
GCCAACATCGGGCATTTATTCTCCTACCCCGACTTGTTCTGGTCTTTGGGTTCCTCGCTAGCACAGACGATTTACGAGGGAGGTCTGCGGCGAGCCACCATGCAGCAATACCAGGCGACTTATGAATCGGCGGTGGCGAATTATCGCCAGACCGTGCTGACCGCATTCCAACAGGTGGAGGACAATCTTGCGGCACTGCGAATTCTATCTGTAGAGCTAAAGCAGGAAGATGCGGCAGTGGCCTCAGCCAACCAGTATCTTACACTTGCCACCGACCGCTACCGGCTGGGCATTGACCCCTATCTGGATGTGATTACGGCTCAAACTTCCCTGCTGACCAACCAACAGACCGCCGTGAACCTGCAAATCCAGCAAATGACCGACAGCGTACAACTGATCGAAGCTCTGGGCGGCGGATGGGACAAAGCGCAGCTACCCACCGGCGCGGCCATCATATATTCGCCGCTAAATCCAGCGGGGGGGAATCCGTATCCGTCCAATCAGGCACCGACTAATGCCCCGGCGGCGAATCCGGCTCTGCCGGGGAACGCAGCGCACCCGGCAAATCCGGAGCCCGGTAATCCGGCGCCGGCCAATCCGGGAACGGTAAGTCCGGAGCCAGAACAGTTCCCGCCGATGCCTCAGTAACAAGGCAATTTTAGAAGAAGCCGACACTTAGCTGAGCTTGTATCCGATTTTGCGAACAAAGGCGCGGCGCTGTAGGGCATCTTTTTCCTGTTCCACACCCTTCGGGGCGGAACCATCCACGACTCCGACAACTCCTCGGCCCTGAGCTGTTCGCGCGACAATAACCTCCACGGGATTGGCAGTCGCACAATAAACTGAGCACACCTCGAAGCAATCCTTCACTCGCGACAGCACATTGATGGGAAAGGCCTCGCGAATCAACAGCACAAACACATGGCCCGCCCCAATAGCCTGGGCGTTCGCAATCGCCGCCTGACGCAGTTCGTCATCATTGGCTTCGACGCGAATCAGGCATGGACCGGACGCTTCATTGAATGCGACGGCAAACTTCGCGTTTGCCGCGGTGTTGACCATGATTTCGTAAAGATCTTCGGGGGTCTTGATAAAATGCGACTGGCCGATGATCAAATTGGCCCCATCGGGAATTTCCATTCTCACCGCATCGAATTCCATCTGAATCACACTCCGTAAAAGCACGCGCGGATTGGCATTCGGCGACGCTGGATTGCGCCGCGTGGCACCAAACTTTGCCGCACGTGGCCGCCCGCGCAAGGCTATCATACCAATGGAGACGAATATGGGATCAGCAAAACCGGGCGAATCAAGGGTGACAGACCGTTGGCGCGGAAAATGGGCGCTGGTAACCGGAGCGAGTGCGGGAATTGGCTCGGCTCTCGCTCGAAACCTTGCCGGGGGGGGATGCAACCTGGTGCTCACGGCACGCAGACGCGAACGGATGGATGAACTAGCCTCGGAGCTGATCGCCAGTTACGGAATAGCTGCGGAAATCGTGACCGCCGATCTTACACTCCCGAATGCGCCAAAGGAGATCTTCGAGTTCACAACGGGGCGAAAGATTGCGATTCAACTGCTGGCAAACAACGCCGGGTATGGCGCTTACGGCTATTTCAATGAAATTGATCTGCAAAGGCAGCTCGAAATGGTGCAGGTAAATTGTTCCGCGGTTATTCACCTAACCCATCTCTTCCTTCCGCAAATGCTGGAGCGCGGCAGCGGGGACATTTTAATCGTCGCATCCACGGCTGCGTTTCAGGCGGTGCCGTTTATCAGCACTTATGCGGCGACCAAAGGATTCGATCTGCTGCTGGGCGAAGCGCTATTCGAAGAATTTGCGTCACGAGGCGTTCACGTTTGCGTGCTCTGCCCCGGCCCAACGACTTCGGAGTTTCACGCCGTGTCGAAATCACCGTCAGGCCCGTCGAAGCACTTCGAAGCGGCGGAAAAAGTGGCGCAGGTGGGATTGGAAGGCCTGGTGCGGGGAAAATCGTCGGTAGTGTCAGGAACGCTCAATAATATTCAGGTGCAGGCGTTGCGGCTGGCACCGCGTCGCACGGTAACCGGCGCGGCGGCACGCATGTTCCGGCCGAAAGAAAAAACGGGTTAGCATCATTTCTTTGCATAGGCCCATTTACCTTAGGGAATCACATTATTATCGGCCAGAGTTAGGTGGCGTACGGCTTCCAAGCTAAGGTTCGTCTTCGCCCATCGTCTGCATAAGCGCTTCAATCACGGAAATATCCTCGAGAGTTGTGGTGTCGCCCGAAACGTTGCCGTGCTGAGCCAGCTCACGCAGCAGACGGCGCATGATCTTGCCGCTGCGAGTCTTGGGGAGGAGTTCGGTAAAGCGCACCTCTTCGGGGCGCGCAATCGCACCGATTTGCACGACCACATGCTCCTTGAGGGCGCGGGCCAATTCCGGAGCGGCCGCATGTCCCGAGCGGAGAGTGACAAAGACGATGATCGCTTCGCCGCGAATTTCATCCGGGCGCGCTACCACTGCCGCCTCCGCCACGGACGAATGGCTCACCAGCGCGCTTTCAATTTCCATCGAGCTCNNCACATCGTCAACGCGGCCGAGCAACCAGATGTATCCGTCAGCGTCGCATTGCGCAGCATCACCAGTGAAATAAACGCCGGGGATTCGGCTCCAGTATTCACGAACGTACCGCTCATCATCACCGTAGATCGTTCGCATCATTGAAGGCCATGGCTGCTCGATCACCAGATATCCTGTTTCACCCGGGAGCGTCGAGGCCCCTTGCAGATTGACTACACGCGCGGCGATCCCCGGCAAGGGCAATGTTGCTGACCCCGGCTTCATCGGGGTGGCGCCAGGTAGCGGCGAAATCAACATTGAACCAGTTTCCGTCTGCCACCAGGTGTCCACGATCGGGCAACGCTCTTTGCCAATCACTTCATAAAACCATTTCCACGCTGCCGGATTTATGGGCTCCCCCACCGTTCCCAGAAGGCGCAAACTGCTCAAATCGCGACGGTCGGGCAACTCACGGCCCCACTTCATGAACGCGCGAATCGCCGTGGCCGAGCTATAAAAAATGGTTACGTGGTAGCGCTCCACAATTTCCCAAAAACGATCACGCGCCGGGTGGTCTGGAGCGCCTTCGTACATCACGACTGTTGCGCCATTGGCCAGGGGGCCGTACACAATGTAGCTGTGCCCGGTTACCCNNAATATCCCGCCGACGTGTGCAGAACTCCCTTTGGTTTTCCGGTTGTTCCGCTGGTATATAGGATAAAAAGCGGATGCTCTGAATCGAAGGGGGGCGCGGGGCAATCCGCGGGCTCCTTCCTGGTTAATTCGTGCCACCAATGATCGCGACGGGGGGACCAGTGCACAGTCGTGCGCGTGCGCTGCACTACGACCACTGATTCGACGGTGGGACAGCTCGCCAACGCGCGATCGGCGATTTCTTTCAGTCCAACGATGCTGCCGCGCCGGAAGCCACCGTCGGCGGTTATCAGCACCTTCGCCCCCGTATCCTGCAAGCGTCCAGCAAGAGCTTGGGCGCTGAAGCCACCGAAGACCACGGAATGGACTGCTCCAATCCGCGTACAAGCAAGCATCGCAACGGGCAATTGCGGAACCATGGGCATGTAGATTCCCACACGATCACCGGCCTGGACGCCCAGCGAAATCAGAGCGTTCGCGAACTTACAAACCTCGTCATGCAGTTGCTGGTAGGTCCATTGGAGCGTTGAGCCGTCATCCCCTTCCCAAATAATTGCGATTTTGTTCCGGCTTTTTTCGAGATGGCGATCCACACAGTTATAACAAACATTAATCTTGCCCTCCGTAAACCACCGAGCCACCGGCGGATTCCACTCCAATATCGATGTGGGCGGCTGAAACCAATCCAGGCGTTGAGATTCGTGGCGCCAGAAGGATTCAGGATCACTTGCGGCGCGGTCGCACATTTCACGGTATTCATCCAGCGAGCGAACATTGGCGCGTTCACTAAACTCACGCGGCGGCGCAATCGGTTTTTCCAACAGGATTTGTGGATCGAATTGCTGCATTGTGCCTCCGGACAAGTACGACTGGCTTCGTGAGAGTACAACACTTCGTAGACCTCGCGGCACGTCCTTTCGAGACGACCCCATAGGTTAGGATGCGATCATTATGAGCGTCCATGCTGGGGTCTTACGAGCAAGCGATGGCGCGATCCAGCAACTCCACCACGTGCAAGGCTTCCTGCCCGGTGTGATGAATCGCCGCGCCGGCGCGCAATTGCAGCAGGCAGCCAGGATTGGCGGTGGCGATACACGCCGCGCCGGTGCTCCGTGCGGCAGCCATCTTTTCCGAGAGTAAGTCCAGCGAAGCCTGGGGCTGCAAGACATTGTAAATTCCGGCGGAACCGCAGCATTGATCGGCGCCGGGCATTTCCACCAGTTCGATGCCCGGAATCTGCCGTAGCAGGCGCCGGGGCGCTTCCCGAATGCGCTGGCCGTGGAGCAAATGGCAGGAATCCTGCCAGGTAATTCGAAAAGGGATTTCCCCGAGGGGGGCGGAAAGGCCGAGGGCATCCAGAAATTCGGTCACATCTTTGACGCGCGATTCAAATGCTTGGGCCATGAGATGTTCCGGCTCATCTGGGCGAAACAGGCGCAAATATTCTTTCAGCGAGGAGCCGCAACCCGCGGCATTGGTAATAAGAGCGTCAAATGATTCGCGCCCAAAAGCTTCGAGATTGATGCGCGCCAGCGCACGCGCCACATCGCGCTGGCTGAGCTCGGGATTCGCCTCCAGCNNGCTGGCCGGCATGAGCGGCGAGAGCTCCGCAGCAAAGCTGGTGATCGGGAACTACGACTTCGCAACCATTGGCTTGCAACACGCGGATGGTCGCGTCATTTAGCCTGGTGAAGGCGACTTGCGCAATGCATCCGGCGAAGAACGCCACTCGCGCGCGGTGCTGACCGATGGCGGGAAATGTCATGCCGAGGCGTGAAAAGAAAAAGTCCGAGTCAATCCGAGGAAGAAGCCGTTCGCGATCCTGCAGCCCCATCAGCCGCAGTGCACCAGAGCGCCGCGCCAAACCCTGCGCGCCAGAACGCTGGTAAAAACGCACAGCGCNNTATGCGATTGGGATAGGGGAGCAGATAGCGCATAACCGCGCGCCTTAGCAAGCGGCTGGTAAGCGGACGGCGGTAGTTTGCTTCAATTTCCGCGCGAGCCGACTCGACAAGACGTCCATATTCCACGCCGGAAGGACAGGCTGTTTCGCACGCCCGGCAATCAAGACAGCGGTCAATGTGGGAGACGAATCCTTGATCGAGCGGAATCTCATGCTGGGCGACCAGCATCATCTGGCGAATTCGGCCCCTCGGCGAATCCGCTTCCCTGCCCCAAAGGCGATAGGTGGGACACTGGTTGAGGCAGAGTCCGCAATGAATGCATCGCAGAAAATCCTCCTCGGCCGGAAGATCGGCGGGGCGCCACGCATCGGAAGGCACAATTTGCAAAGTGTGGGCGAGGGCGGGCATTGCGCAGGGAGGGTCGCTCAATTCACAGCCCTCCCACAAAACGTCCAGGACTGAAAATGCCGCTGGGATCAAAAATTGTTTTTACTTTCTGTAGCAATGTGAAATCGGACCGCGACTCGCCCCAGACACTGGCCTTGGATTTTAGCCCAATGGGACACCATTGGATAACCGCGTGGCCCTGATGCGCGTTGGTTATTTCGAAAATTCGTTGTGCCATGCGCTGCAAGCGTGTGAGCGCATCATCATTGGGGTCCTCAAGCATCTGAGTCGAGACTGCGTCGTCCCATACGGTGAGATGCGCCGGTCCTGACGCCTGAAACAGAGTAGCGCATGCGAAGTTTTCCTTCTCCGCATTGGCGCGTAATTCGCACAACAATCCAAATACTTCCGTCGTGAGAACGCCGATTTGCGCACCTATGTTCGTCGGTCGCTCTTGTTGTAACTTCACCGAAACCTCGCGGAGCAGAGCAGCGGTTTCGTCCACTTTCTCGTCTCGTACCACGATGAACTCGCGCCCGCCGGCCTGGGCGGCCATAACCTTCAGATCGCGCTCGTGGCGTTCGATGGCCGCCGAATGCCCGGCTACAGTGGCCGAGAGTATCCACGAATTGGGATGCGACCCGAACACCTTTCCCGAGCGTTGCATCAATGCGGCAGCGCCGGGATCGAGAATAACCAAGGTTCGCGGCTTAAGAAAGGATGCCCGCACCTGGTGCAACATCTGGAAGGCGCTCTCAGCGGAGGGAAACGTGGCCGCGAACAAACGCTGGTCCTGTAGCAACGGGTACAGCCTGAAATTGACGCTCACCATCGCGCCCAGGGTGCCAAGCGATCCGATCATCAGTTTATGCAGATCGTAGCCGGTGACGTTTTTTACGACGCGGCCACCACTGTGAACCAATTGGCCTTCGCCGGTTACGAACTCCATTCCCAGCACAAAATCGCGGGGAGTTCCGTAGCCTTCCGCGCAGAGGCTCCAGGAATTGGCCGCGAGGCTTCCGCCGATTGTTGCATCGGCGGCATGGGGAGGCTCGAAGGGGAGAAACTGCCCTTGCGCGGCGACGAGAGTCTGGACGTCACGCAAGCGACAGCCGGCCTCGACGCTGATGGTAAGATCGCCGGGATCGTAGGCCAGCACGCGATTCAGCCGAGTAATATCTAGGGCTACGTCGTAACTTCGCGGCGCCATGCCAATGCCCAGCTTGGTGCCCGCGCCAATGGGAATTACGGATTGATTGTATTCGCGCGCCAGTCGCACAATATCGCGTGCTTCTTCGCGTGCGCCCGGGCGTACCGCCAGCGCGGGAGCCAAGCCATCTACCTGATAATGCGATTTGAAGTCTGTCGAACCGCCGGGGGATAAGACGTTGGCCTCGCCGACAATACGCGCGACGCGCGAACGAAAATCCGCTCTGGAATCCGCGCTATACACGGCCTGACGACGAACCAAATCCAGCGGACGAATGGAGGGAACTCCGGGTAACTTGATGCGATGGACGGACACGAATTTCGCCACAACCCTTTCCAGTTGGAAAAATCTTCCCAGGATTCAAGAGGTGCCGCGGGTTAAAAGCATCGCGCACGCGAGACATCAGTGCGATCTCCACATCGCTGAAAAGGAGGGGCATCAGGCGGTCCTTCTCCATCCCCACACCGTGTTCGCCGGTGATAACACCGCCCACGGACACACAGTGCTCGATGATTCTATCGGCGGCGGCGATGGCGCGCTCGCGGTCGCCGGACTTGCGCGCGTCGAAGAGGATGATGGGATGCAGGTTCCCGTCCCCCGCATGAAAGATATTGCCAATTTCAAAACCGTGCTCGCGCCCGATTTCCGCGATGCGCCGCAGAGTCTCGGGAAGTTTCGTTCGCGGGATAACACCGTCTTGCACATAGTACGTCGGCGAAAGGCGTCCCACCGCGCCAAATGCGTTCTTCCGCCCTTTCCATAGCAATTCGCGCTCGCGGGCATTGCTGGCTCGGCGTACTTCCCTCGCACGATTGGCCCGGCAGACGTCAGTAATCGCTTCCGCTTCCGGCCCGACAGCTTCGAGCAATCCATCCACTTCCAGCAGCAGCACTGCGGCGCTATCCATTGGATAACCGGCGTGTGCCCACGTTTCCACGGCGCGCAACGTCCAGCCATCCAGCATTTCGCAAGCCGCAGGAGTGATTCCACGCGCGGTAATATCCACGACGCTCTGGGTCGCATCATCCACAGTATCGAATATCGCGAGCAGCGTCTCGACCGCCTCAGGCGACCGCGTGAGCCGCAGGGTGGCTTCCGTAACAATGCCGAGGGTGCCTTCGGAACCGACCAGCAGACCGGTCAGGTCATAGCCCGGCACCATCGGAGCGTTCCCGCCGGTCCGAACGATCCCGCCTTCGGGCAGAACGAGTTCCAGCCCTAGAACGTGATTGGCCGTTACGCCGTAGGCGAGAGTGTGAGGGCCGCCGGCATTTTCGGAGATGTTGCCGCCGATGGTGCAAGCGCGCTGGCTGGAAGGATCGGGCGCGAAATGGAGGCCAAACGGCGCGGCCGCAAGACTGACATCAGAATTGACTACACCCGGCTGCACTACGGCGCACTGATTTTCGGCGTCAATTTCGAGAATACG
>PKXT01000271.1:4138-15485 GCA_003133505.1 Acidobacteriota bacterium | reverse complement strand
GTACAAAAGCTCGGTCCGGTCAACTCCATCGAGCCCGACTGGGCCGCAGCCAAAATCGAAAGCACTCGCACTTGCCGCCGGCCTGATAGATCAATCCCGGAATGCCGGCGACGTCACCGTGGACGAACTGGTCAGCTTGCCGGTTCGTAAGCCGAATAAAGGTCAGTTCTTCCGCATCCATCCCACCCTACACGCGGATGTCAACCTGTTTAAGATTGAATCCTCTAGCGGTACGGAAACCTATGCAGTCTACCCTGACATGGTTGGCATGCTTGATGGCATCCAGCTCTATCTTCTTGGGGATACACCGCGATGGCTCGTGCTTCCTATGGCCCATCTCGGCTACATCATCGGACGGGTGGTCACGATCTGGCCGACAAATTGCAATTGCTGCGATGGAGAAATGGGTACGTTTGGTGGCCGACCGTTCCGCGAACACATATATGAAGCGTGTTGCTAACAACTTTAATGATGACGCACAATTTCCGGCCAACAAGACGTTTGAAGAGCTTCTGAGCCTCGCATTCGGGGACGGACGCATCATCGACACGGCCGATCACCATATCGTTAAGGAACACTGGCTATGACCACTCAATCGCGTCTGCTTGATTATTTCCGCGAAGTCGTTCTTGTTGACAGCGAGTTTCGACTTCGTGGGGACGGTTTTTACGACGTTCGCTGCATATGTGCACTCGAGCTACGCAGCGGCGTCGAGCACCGCATTTGGTGTGACCAACAGATTACGTGCCCTTACCCGCTCGATTCCGGGTGCGCCTTCGTCGCCCACTATGCTTCCGCAGAACTTCTCAGCCACATGTCCCTGGGTTGGCCACTTCCAGAAAATGTGCTGGATACCTGTGTGGAATTCAGTGCCATGACTGCGGGGGTGCGACGCAAGGATCAGGGGCGTAGTTTGGTCGATGCGCTGCAATATTGTGGGTTGGAGCACATCACAGCAACCGAAAAAGACGAAATGCGGTCACTGGCCGTGGCTGACAAGACAACAGCGAGTTACAGCCTGTCAGAACGCACAGCATTGCTCGATTATTGCATGTCAGACGTTAGCAGCCTTCAAAGACTGTTACCCAAGCTTGAGGTCTTTTTATGCTCCAATTAACCAAAGGCCTTGCGCGCGCAATCCTCCATGGTGAATACATGAAGGCATGCACGGACATGGAGCGTATCGGCGTACCGCTGGATATTGACACCCTGCGTTTCCTGCAGGATAACTGGGACCCCATCCGTCTGCGACTGGCGGGCGATAGTCTCGCTGAATACAACATTTTTGACGGCCTGAAGTTCTCCCATCAAAAGTTTGAAATGTTCCTTGAGGCCGAAGGCCTAGAAAAAGCGTGGCCTCGAACGGACAAGTCCAAGTCCCGCCAACTCAACAAAGAAACATGGGAAGGGATGGTCACACTCACCCCCGAGCTGGAATACCTTTGGCAGCTTTACAAAACCGTCACCATGCCACAGCTGAACATCGCTTGCGACATGGATGGGCGCAATCGCGTGCTCCTTGGGGCGTTCGGGACGACCACGTCGCGCGATAACCCACGGGGCGACGCGGAACGGGGGACGTTCATCTTTGCCCCGGCGAAATGGGTACGGTTCCTCATCAAGGCCCCCAAGGATATGGCTCTCGCCTACCTTGACTGGTCGAATCAGGAATTCGGGATCGGTGCAATCTTGTCCGGCGACAAAAACATGCTCCGGTCATACGAAGCTGGGGATCCCTATATGGAACTGGCGATCCAGTGTGGCGCTGCACCGGCCGGCGCTACGAAGAAAACCCATCGCCCAATCCGGGACCTGTATAAAGGCGCCACCTTGGGGATTGGCTATGGACAAACCGAGTGGGGGTTCTCCAAGAAAACCAAAGTGGGAGCAGCGACTGCCAGACAAGTGTTCGCAGGGTACAAGCAAAGGTATTCCAAGTACATCGCCTGGCGCGAGAACCAGATAGATGATTATGACATCGGCTCGAAGATATCCACTCGGTTGGGATGGACACTCCATCGCGGAGACCGGGTCAAGCCCAATACGGTACTGAACTTCGGCGCACAAGCAAACGCAGCTGAAATGTTGCGACTGGCGATCATAGAGATGTGTCGTCGCGGAGTTGATGTGTGTTGCCCAGTTCATGACGCCGTCTTGATTCAAGCACCAATCACTGAAATTGAATCGGCTGCGACTGAGGCCCAATTGTGCATGAACGATGCCTCCGCCGCGATCCTGGCCGGTTTCATCTTGAGAGTTGATCGCGATATCTATCGCTTCCCGGAAAGATTTCACGACGAGAAGGGCGAGGCGACATGGAGGACGATTAGCGAACTAGTTGAAGAATTGAAGCAAGAGCCCGAAGGTCGTGCGTTAGGTGAGGCAACTTGCCAATTTAACGCGCGCTCTNNTCGCGAGGGGAGAACCTCCGCCTCCGCCCTCGGCAAGGTCACTAACTCCATGAGGGGTCGTGGTGGCCCCGGCCTGGGGTACTCAATTGCGCCTTGGTCAGCAGTCAGGGGTGGGACCCGGGCCTCAGCTACGGATGCCCGCACCCCAATGGCATTGATCCCACATTCGAGCCAAGTTCGGCTCCCTGGTGGCACCCGCCCGGTGAATCTTTCTTAAGAAGACCGCCGCNNGGTATCGAGGCAAAATCGCGCGGCGATTCTGGCCCGGGTGACCGGTGGTCCTGGCGCACAACAGCAAGGAATATAAATTGGTGGGAATCCGTCGGCGATTCCCGAGGGCAGCCTTGCCGCGATGATCTTCTCGGAATCTTCGATGAGATTTACCCATGGCAGGCCCCGATCACCTTTTCCACGGTATTAGGTAGATATAGCGAACAAGCACCGCTGTTTGACGACCGCTCGGGGGTGTCACCCGGTGCAAGGGGTGCGTTTTCCGTTTTTAAAATTTGGCTTTATATGCAAGACGACATCACAATTCGGCAATCAGAAAGTCCTCGACTTTGTAAGAGAAACGAGAGATCGTCGTCAATAGCGATACGGAACGAAAGGCCGAAGCGAGGAAAGAGCATGGCCTCACGTTCTGGACAATCAGGTTATATCGAAAGAAAAGGCAATGCGTATTACGTTCGGTTTCGCATTGATGTCTCAGGACAGGAACGCAGGGCTTACAAGTCAATTCGATTGTGTCCGGTCTCTGGCCCTGGGTTTCTTGGCAAAGCAGAGCGTAGGCGTAAGGCAAAGGAAATGATTCAAGAAAGCGGGGCGGACACGGCTGAACACTTTGAAAAGATCGAAGCAATCAATCGCGGAGAATCTTTTCGGAGTCAGGCCGCAATCTGGATGAAGCAGGTCGCCAATCGAAAGCGGAAGCCGGTCAAACCGGCCACGCTCCATGGTTGGAAATGGGCGCTGGACAAGTACGTGTTGCCTGAAATGGGTGACATGCACCTGGCGGATATTGGGAATCTTGCGCTAAAGCGATTGGGGGAAAAACTGTCCGCTGCGAATTTGAGTGCTAACACGATTCGCTTAGTCTGTGCTCTCCCAAAGATGGTGCTGGCATCAGTAATTGATGATGAGGGCGATGGAAAGTACCCCCGGAAATGGAATGCAGAGTTTCTCGATCTCCCAACAATTACGGATCAGCATCAGCCAGTATTGACTAGCGAGCAAGTGACACAGGTTGTCTCAAAAGCTGAGGGACAATTCCGCGTGTTGTTCGCATTGCTGGCGGCTACCGGAGTGCGGGCGGGCGAAGTCTTCGGTCTGGAAGTGCAGCATGTATCAGCCGATGGCAAGACCATTCACATCAGACAATCACTTTGGGGCAAACAAATCCAGGGGCCAAAGACGAAGAACAGCGTCAGGGATATAGACGTGCATCCATCCGTCGCTGCAATGCTTCGGGGTCTAATTGGTGAACGGAAATCAGGTTTCGTTTTCCAAACACGCGAACAACCGTTCCTACAAACGAACGTGCTACGTCGTAGCCTCCATCCCGTCTTGAAGGAAATCGGGATTGAGAAAATGGGCTTCCATTCTTTCCGCCGCTACCGCGTAACGCATCTTCGCAAACAAATGGTGCCGTATGATCTGATTCGTTTCTGGATCGGCCATGCGGAGAAGGAAATCACCGACATTTATTCCAAGGTCAGGGACGATATTTCGTTCCGCCAAGAGTGGGCTGAGAAGGCAGGAACCGGCTTTGAATTGCCTACCCTGCACCCAAATGCCGTTTTGTGCACCCAAATTTCCCAAACTGAGAAAGCTGCGTAAACCCTTATGAACATTAAAGATAAAGTGGCGCGCCCGGAGGGACTTGAACCCCCAACCATCTGCTTAGAAGGCAGATGCTCTATCCGGTTGAGCTACGGGCGCGTTTGTAGGCTCAATTATATCACTGAGTTAAGAGCGCTTTGGGGATCACTAAATTTCGGGCCAAAACGAAAAAGGATCATCATCGGGATTTCAGAATCCCCCTAAGAGCTTTCCGTGGGGTTCGTGGTTTCCTCTCCCGCGAGAATTGCTCCGTTGATTGGCGCGGGCCATTATTCCTTGGTAGCTTCCTTGCCCGGGCGGGGCATTGACCAGGGCGGCGTGACGCCGTTCATTCGGGCGTATGCGATCAACTGCCCGAGATGCTCATGTTCGTGAATTGCGGCGTGAAATAGCAGCCCGCTCGTGGACATTTGCTCGCCAAAATAATCGAAGGTCTTGGTCATCTGGTCATCGGAGACCCCCTCGACGGCTCTTTCGAGGTGCGCGAAAGAATCCTTCAGCATCTGCACAACTTTGGCTTTTTCTGTCACAGTTTTCTCCAGATTCTGATCCCTGAGGGAAGCTGGCGGTTGCACTCCCCAAAATGTGGGAAAGAAAAAGTTGGCGTTGGCTACATGCATAAAGACCTCGCTTATCGAACGCACCCCCGGCGCCGGACGCCAGCCATATTTATCCGCGGGCATGGCCTCCGCCAGACTGGTCAACTTCTCTTCGCTGTCTTTCAGGTCCTGCAAAGTGAGCGCTCTCAAGTCCGTCGCCGCTGGCGCTTTGATAATGAGATTGTCATCCGCTTTGGTAGGCATTTTGCCGGGGCTTTGCGCGAAGGATCGCGCCGCGCCCCCCGTCACCACCAAAGCCATCGCCGCTACTACAGGCAAGAAACGTTTCATAACATCTCCTTTAAACAGACTTGGCCATTTCGCATCCTAAATATCCGCCATTTCTACGAGCCACGCAATTCCTCAAAAACGATTACTCAAGGGCCGAACAGCCTCATTCCATATCATGCCTCAATACCAGAAAAGGCCAGCAAAGCAACGCTAAGTGCTCGAGTAAAAAGCACACCGCAATTCTGGGAAACCGCGGAGGACAGAACATCGCAATGCTGAGACCATGGGTATCGAATGCATCTGCTCGATTTGAAATACGGAGAGAGTCTCGGCGAACCGCAGGATAACAAGATGGTTGAAGCCAGCGAAGAAATTTACTCTTCGCTACATCAGCAATTTAAGGGTGATTTGCTGCGCCCCAGCGATAGCGGCTATGAAGACGCGCGGGTCATTTGGAACGGCATGGTGGCTCGCGCGCCAGCGCTCATCGCCCGTTGCGCGGATGTAAGCGACGTTCAAAAGGCAGTCCGATCCGCCTCTCAGGTTGGAATTCTTACCGCCATCCGTTGCGGCGGTCACAGCCTGGCGGGTTTTAGCACGTGCGATGGCGGCCTGGTGATTGACCTGTCGAGAATGCGTCGCGTCACTGTTGATGCCGGAGCGCGACGAGCGCGAATTTCAGGGGGGTGTCTATTGGGATCGATTGATACCGCAACGCAAAAGGCGGGGCTAGTGTTTCCGTCCGGCGTGGTCTCTCATACCGGCGCTTCCGGACTAATCCTGGGCGGGGGGACTGGATGGCTGACCCGGCGATTCGGATTATCGTGCGATAACGTCGAGGGGTTCACCCTTGTAACCGCGGATGGTTCCCTCGTGCGCTCCGACTCAAAAGAGAACCCGGATTTATTTTGGGCATTGCGTGGAGGCGGCGGCAATTTCGGCGTGGTGACGGAATTTGAATTGAGGCTCCATCCGCTTACCTCTGTTGTCTTCGCTGAAGGGTTATCTCGCGAAGGGGATATTCGCCGGCTCCTTGAGCGCTGGAGAGACTTCATGCCCGAAGCGCCGATCGACTTGAAGTGGAACATTGATCTACGCCTTGCACCCCATGCACGGAAGGTGCCTATCGAACTTCGGGGAAGGCCAGTGGCCAGCAATTCTTTGGTTTGGACTGGTAATCCTGATCATGGACGTCCCTATTTGGAGCACGCGCTTTCCCTATGCAGCCCGGATTCCGTAAGCAGCGGAATTGTGCCGTTTACGGATTTACAAACCATGGCGGATTCCAATTTCCCGCATGGTCGGCGTTATTACACCAAATCGGGTTACTTCACCTATCTCGATGACAGAACGATTGATCGCATGGCCGAGGCGGTTGCCACCATTCCTTCATCGGGAATCCAGATTGAGCTTGCTTATCTCGGTGGCGCGGCGGCGCGGATCGCAGCGCAAGAAACCGCATTTGGCGATCGCAGCGCTCCTTTCATACGAGGCCGAACGCCTCATGGGTCAGACCCTTCCGCCGATGTGCGTAATGTTTCCTGGATTCGCGATCTCTTCAACAAACTCCGGCCTGCTATGAAACCGGGTGTTTACGTGAATTTTATGAGCGGCGATGAGCAGGATCGGGTGCCGGAGGCCTATCAGGAGCGATGGGACCGCATGGTCATGGTTAAGTCACACTATGATCCCAATAATTTTTTCCGGTTGAATCAGAATGTCCCACCACAAAAAACTCCCTGCGAAAAGGTCATAGCGATTCGCATCCAGAATTAAGGTGACTATGCCCTTTCCGCGCCCCCGGTTGAACCAGGTGGGACTCGATAAAATCCCACCCGGCCCCAGGACGGACATACCACTACTGGTCAACCCCATGCTTTTAAGGAGTACGAAAACGGACAGGGCATCGGATTTAGGAAAATTGGCCTTTTTAGGACGATACTGCCTCAACCTTGCCCGACCGCATTGGAAACAGGCGAAACATCACTAGGGAACTGAGTTCGCCAAACCCATTGCAAAGAAAAGCTCCTACATATCGTTTTCGCGTCTTCCAAACAGCGACTCTAGCAGTCGCAAACGAGAGATTAGGAGATCATTGCTTCGGCGGTAATTCGATGACGATATTCGAACAAGCTCTCAAGCTTGCNNCAACCGCCAAGCGCATGGCCGATCCACCCGAACGGCAACTCGTACTCAATGCGGTCTTCGAGCCAGCAAGCCCCCCGTCCATCGGGAATGAACCGGTGGGTGTGCTCCCAGCGGTGGAAGGGACCATGAATCATGACATCGCGAAATTGCCGGCCGGCTTGAAAATCGCGATGCTCGAAAGACCAGCGAATCGGGAATGGTCCGACGTAGATTCGAAATGCTCCGCGCGAACCATTCGCGAGGCTGGGCGCGGGATCGATAATTTCCAGCTTTTCCCAAGGCGGCGTCAACCGTTCAAGCGCGTCCGTTTGGGCATGCCACTCGAAAAGTTTCTCCGCCGATACGTCGAAGTGGGATTGTTTGACGAACGACTCAGACATTTGGAGGGATTGCTTCGCCTATGGCCCCGGCGCTGTATGCAAATTCTACCATTCGGCGGCGCCGCCGGTGATTTCGCGCGACGTCGCGGGAATTCACCCGTAGAATTGCAATTGCGAGGCGGCCCATGCCGCGCCCCACAACGGGGCTGTCTCGTCAGTTATCACGCGGATGGGGATGGCCGAGAGCAGAGCTTCCATTTTGTCTTTACGATTGAAAGCATCAAGGAAGCGGCCTTTCCGCAGCATGGGCAGAATCCTTACGGCGATTCCGCCAGCGATGAAGATGCCTCCGCGAGCGAGTGACTTCAGCGCCAGGTTGCCGGCCTCGGAGCCGTACAATTCCACCCACATCTCAACCGCCGCCACGCAAGTAGGACATTCCCCCGCCAGGGCCATCCGGGTAATCTCCGGCGCGGGGTCGAACTCAGGTTGCTCGAATGCGGCGTGCGTAACCGTGGGATCAAGAAAAGAGTGCAACTCATAGAAGCCCCGACCCGAAAGAATCGTTTCGATGCAGACTATTTCATGGCTCCGCTTGAGAAAGCGCAGCAGGTTAATTTCACGATCGTTGCGAGGAGTGAAATCGCAATGGCCGCCTTCGGTGGCCGAAACAGCGCGCTGGGTGCCGTCCCAAATCAGCAAAGCCTCGCCGAGGCCCGTACCCGCGGCGAGGAGAGCCTGATTCCCTTTCGCCCCGGGAACGCCTTCGCGCAAGCTCACAAGAGCCGTCGCCGGCAGGACGCGCAAACTATAGGCGGTTGCTTCAAGATCGTTCAACAGCGATACATGGGGAATGTGAAACGTGCCGGCCAATGCGCCAGCATCCACCAGCCACGGAAGGTTGGTTACGCGCACCTGATTATCGACCACGGGTCCGGCGATGGCGAAAGCCGCAGCCGTAATGCTGTCGTGCTTCCCCTCCAAAAATGCGTGAATAACTTCTTCCCCGCTTTTGAACGACCGGCTATCAAACCGCTGATTGCGAATGGGGCGAAGACCATCCGCTCCCGATTCGAACAGGCCCAGGTTGCACTTGGTGCCGCCCAAGTCTCCGGCGAGAATCATGGGCGGCGATTCTCGGCTGTTTTCGCCGATGCATCGGAGGATTCGGGCGTGCTCGCGTCCGCCTTTGCCGCTGAATTCCGCTCCGCCCTCACGTCGCAGTTGGCATCCGGATTAGAGCTTTCCGCTCGCGGACACCGCCACGCAAACCCATCGCGTTTCAGCAGCGCGTCCGCCTCCGCAGGCCCCCAGCTTCCCGCCGGATACATTGCCACTTGGCGGTCTGGCTCACTCCATTTGCGCACGACCGGATCGAGGAGCGACCACGCGGCTTCCACTCCATCGGCGCGATCAAAAAGCGTGGCGTCGCCGTTCAGACAGTCGTTGATGAGCGTGGCATAAGCCTCCTGCAAAGGCGCGCCAAACGAAGAGTGATAGGAGAAGTCCATTTTCACGTTTCGAATTTCCATCTCCGCGCCGGGAGCTTTGGCCCCGAAGGAAAGCGAAATCCCCTCGTCGGGCTGAATATTCAGCACCAGCCAGTTGGGCCGCGACTCCTGTCCGCGAAAGACGCTGTGAGGCGCTTCGCGAAACTGGACAGCAACCTCAGTAAACGAGCGCGCCATGCGTTTGCCGCTGCGAAAATAAAAAGGAACGCCCGCCCATCGCCAGTTATCTATTTCCACTTTGAGCGCGGCGAAGGTCTCCGTGGAGGAATTTGCCGCGACGCCCGGCTCCTGCCGGTACCCGGGAACAGCCTTGCCGCCAATCGTTCCCCCGGCATATTGCCCGCCAACCACATCGTGCTCTACCCGTTCCTCCGTAAGCGGACGAATGGACTCCAGCACTTTCAATTTTTCATTGCGCAGATCATTGGCATTAAACATCGCCGGCGATTCCATCGCGGTCAGCGAAAGCAGTTGCAGCACGTGGCTCTGAATCATGTCGCGCAGCGCGCCCGCCGATTCGTAAAACGCCGCCCGGCGCTCCACACCCAGCGTTTCCGCGGCCGTAATTTGTACGTGGCTGATGTAATTGCGATTCCACAGCGGCTCGAAAATGCCGTTGCCGAAGCGAAACACCAGCATGTTCTGGACGGTTTCCTTCCCGAGATAATGATCAATGCGATAGACCTGCGATTCGTCGAAGACATTCAACACCTGGCGGTTGAGGTCCATTGCGGAAGCAAGGTCGCGCCCAAATGGTTTTTCCAGAATGATGCGGACAAAAGAATCGCCGCTTTTCGGCTTGGCGAGCTTCGACTCGCCCAACTGCTCAATCACGCGCGGATACACACTGGGCGGCGTGGCCAGGTAAAACAGGCGGTTGCCTCCCAGATTGCCCTCCGAATCCAAACGCGTGAGCATTTCGGCCAGGCGGCGATAGGATTCGGGATCGTCATAGCTTCCCTGGCAGTAATTGAAGTGGGAGAAAAAATCATCGGGGGTTTGCTTGCCCGGGCCATTTGCGTCCTTCATTGAGCGCACGGCGTCTTCACTCTCTTTGCGGAACGCATCATCGGTCATTGCAGTGCGTCCAAACCCCACCAGGCGGAATCGCGGCGCCAGGCAGGAGTGAACGGAGAGCTGGCGAAGAGCCGGGAGCAGCTTGCGTTTATACAAATCTCCCGAAGCGCCGAAGATTACGATGGCGCAGGGCGCGGAGGGCATGGGGCAAAAATAGGCGTCCTGCTGCTGGACCTGCTCCGGTCGGCCGGTCGGCGAGGGCGGATTCGAGGAGGACTGAGACAATGGCTGCGACTCCGCAGCTGTGGCGTTTGGTGTGGCGTTCATGGATTGGCCTCAATTTGATGATACATTTTTCTCCGATTGTCCGGCAGGGCCGCTTTCAAGTATCGTTGTCAGGTATGGTTTATGGCGCCCTGCGATATTTTGGAGGGCGCTCGCGGGCTCAATGATCATTCAGTGAAGCTGAGGAGAAAACATGGCGAATGAAAAGGATGGAAAGCCCGTGCAACCGGCGACACCAACGGGGCCGCACATGGTGATGTGCGTGAAAATTGGCCGCGAACTTCCCGGATTGGATCGCCCTCCCTGGAAAGGCGAACTGGGCCAGCGCTTGTATGACAATGTTTCCAAGGACGCATGGAAATTATGGATCGAGCATTCCAAGATGCTAATGAACGAATACCGCTTGAATCCGCTCGACCCCAAATCGCTCGATATTATGGCCGAAAACCTGGAGCAGTTCTTTTTTGGCGAAGGCGCCAAGCTCCCCGAAGGCTACGTCGCCCCTCAAACCAAGGGCTAAGCCTCGCCAGTTGTGCGAAAGGAAACCTGCCGTCACGTTCCCTTCAGTTCCATTCAAGAGAAAGAAAGAGAGATTCCTCAGGGCCAGGCCCTTCTGAATGACGGGTTTTGCGGGAGTACCAATAAGGGTAGGTGGTTCCGGGGACCAATGAAGTCGGGTGGCACGAGCGGATCAGCGAGACTCCGTCGTTTAGACGAAGCAATTAAGGGCGAGGCGAACCCGCCGACTTAGGTTCCGGTGCTAGTAGGTCTGCCCCGGAAATAGACCGGAGACTAAGGAACCTCTGCTATCCAAGATTGTCGCTAAAGTCCCCCCACTTTGGATTCATTGTCTCGATCAATCTTATTTTCTTAGACCGTCGCCATGAGGCCTTGGCGGGCAAGGAAATCTCTCTTTCTTTTCCCCCAGTCTATCGCCCACCGCCTACCACGCCGCAATGCTGCCGGTAACGGGATGCTCGACGGGC
>PKXT01000271.1:522-4088 GCA_003133505.1 Acidobacteriota bacterium | reverse complement strand
TCCAGCCCCACCACCTTTTCGAGAATGCCGCTGCGCGGCACGGGAATCATCATCACGCCACTGGCGCATTCTTCGCGAACGACCCCGTCTCCGCCCAGCCCCAGCGCATGGCGAATCAATAGCTCTTCGAGCCCTATTTCCCCGTCGCCGAAGCGCAACGCGCGCGAGCACAATCCCCCAATGGGCCGCGGCGCAAGCTCCAGAATCCACGGGCGCCCCTCATGAATGCGAAACTCCGCGTGCAGCGGGCCGTGCCGCAAGCCCAGCGCGCTGGCGNNGACCGCGGGTTGGAGGCTTTCCGGCAATCGCGACGGAGTCACATAGATGCTCTCTTCAAAAAACGGGCCGTCGAGCGAATCGGGCTTGTCGAAAATCGCCAACGTTCGCAGGCGCATCGCGCCACCAGTCGAAACTATCAGGCCCTCCAGCGCGACTTCCGCGCCGGGAACGTATTGCTCGACGAGCAGCGTTTGCTCGCGTGAACGCGCCGCAGCGTCATCCGACGGCTCGTCTGTTGCTTTATCACGCGCGGCCCGCTGCATTTGGATTTCGGGCGATTCCAGCAACGCGCGAATCCTCCGCACAGCCGCCGCGAACTCAGCGGGATTATTGGCGCGGATCACTCCCTGGCTGGCGGCGAGAGACAGCGGCTTTACCACGCACGGAAATGAAATCTCCGCGAGCGCACCTTCCAGCGAAATGCCGGGAGCCAAGGCGAAAAAATCGGGAACAGCCAGCCCTGCCCGGCGCAAAGTTTCGCGCTGTATCAGCTTGTTGCGGCAAATCTCCGCGGCCAGCGGAGGATTTCCTGGCAAACCCAGCGCTTCCGCGGCGAGCGCGGCGGTCACGGTCGGCTGGTCCCCCAGCGCCAAAATAGCGCCGGGAGGCTTATCGTGGAATGCGCCGGCAATCACATCGGCGGCTTCATGCGGAGATTGAAACTGTAGGGCCAATGCGCCATCGGCCCACGGATCGTCAAGTTGATGGCAACGGTCGGTGCCAAAGACCACGGTCACACCAAGGCGTTCGGCGGCCTGGGAAAATGCGCGCGTCTGGTAGCCAAGCTTGCTCGCCAGGATGAGCAATACTTTGCCCGTGTTCGCGGTCATTGAATTTCGCTCAGAGACATCAGATTTCGTGCGAACGCATCAGACGAAATCATCAGCCTGGCGCGGAGCCTTCGAAATTCTAGCCAGCGGAAGGAACTGATCGTCCGCCGGCTCCGCGCAGCAATACCAGGGCTCGTTGATGTAAGGGATGGCCACCGGGGCACGGGTATGGAAAATGCCGGATAGCGCCGCCAAATCCATTCGCGGAGTTTCCTCTAGAAGCCCCGCGGCGGCGCGCGCAGCCGAGCGAATTTGCGTGAAGATTTCCGCTCGCGAATGTCCCGCCTTTTCGCTCCGCTGGACGATTTGCTGTACTTGGCTCGCCAGTAAATCCACGCGCGCATCGGGATTGGTCCACGGATAAACCAGCGCCTGTTCGTCAAACGCGCCAATGAACTCAGCCATTTCCGGCAAGTCCAGCAGCAGCGATCCGCGCGGAATCAACAACCGGATGCCAAGCTGAATCGGCGCGGTATTGGCAATCAGATCTTCGCTCTCAATCACGTCGAGCAGATCGAGATAACCAGCGAGCGTAGTCCACGGCGTGAACGACACGAAGGTGGGATGCAGCGTCAGGCCGGCTTCGCGAAACAACCCGGCCACGCGAGTAAAATCCGCGCGGGTGTGGCCTTTGGCGAGGCGCGCGAGCACGGCATCATCCACCGATTCCACTGCGCTGATGACGAAAATGCAGCCGGTATCGCGCAGCAGCGGCAAATCCGCCGCATGGCGCAGTAGGTGTTCGACTTTTATGGTGACGTCGTAAGTAAGCTGCGGAAACTGCGCGTGCAATTCGCGCACCAGCGGCAGCGCATGGCCAGTACCGTTGAAAAAATCGGGATCGCCAAAGGTGATGTGTTCGGCGCCCGCTTCCACTTGCTGGCGGATATCCTGCATCACAACTTCGGACTGCACGATGCGAAAGACGCCGTGATAAACCGGCACAACGGGACAGTGGCGGCACAAATGCTTGCATCCGCGGCTGGCCTCGGTATAACCGGCGATGCCCTGCGAGCCATCTGGACGCATAAGCCGCGCATACTTCGCCAGCGGCGGCAATCCACGGCGATCGGGCCGCACAAACTTTTGCCGCGACAAGGAAATGGCTGAGTCGCTTTGCGGAATAACTTTCTCCCGGGCCGCGAGGCGCAACGCCAACTCCCGCAATCCCGACTCAAATTCCCCACTCAAAATTGTTGTGACGCCCTTGTCCCGCAAATATTCCGCATTGATCGCCGCATAAAGCCCATAGCAGCACAGATGCGCGCCGGGATTCGCTTCCCGCACCGCGTCAATCAGCGGCATCGCCAGGCGCGTGGCCGTGTGCATGGGCAAGTAGAACGCAACGAGGTTCGCCCTCAGCACGAGATTCTCCGGCAACGCGTCGCGCGAAACATCGAGAACGTCCGTCTCGATTCCCACGGCGCGCAGCCAAGCCGCCGGCGAAGCCAGTCCAAAAGGCTGGTGGCCGAGTTCGTACGTCGAAATTAGTAGCGCGCGCATGGCTGCGGTTCCCCTGCAATGAAAATCATTGTTGTAATCGTCCTGTTCCCGCAATCGATTATAGGCCCAACGCCGAATGCCATGGCGCCGCACTGCCAAAGCTTGTCATCCCCGCGAAAGCAAGGATCCAGTCTTACAGCATTGCCGCGCCGGGCAAACCGACGCGTCGCGCACGCGAATGCGCTATCATAATTTCTTCCCACAAGGAGAAAGCCGTGAGTTCCCAGAATGTAAATTCTTTCGGTGCGCGAAGCTCCATCGACGCCGGCGGCAAGTTCGATATTTTTCGCCTCGATGCGCTGGAAAAAAATGGCGCGTCCAATGTCAGCCGCCTGCCTTTTTCACTGAAGGTGCTACTCGAAAATCTTCTCCGCCACGAAGACAATCGCACCGTCCATGGCGACGACATTCAGGCGCTGGCTAGTTGGCAGCCCAAAGCGTCCGCCCCGTCGCAAGATGTTCCCCGCGAAGTTTCCTTCATGCCCGCCCGCGTCCTGATGCAGGATTTCACCGGCGTCCCCGCCGTGGTGGACCTCGCCTCGATGCGCGACGCCGTCCGCCGTCTTGGCGGCGATCCCCACAAAGTCAATCCGCTGCTTCCCGTCGAACTGGTCATTGACCACTCCGTCCAGGTGGATAAGTTTGGCTCCTCCGATGCGCTGGCCTTCAACAACGAAATCGAATTTCTGCGCAATATCGAGCGCTACACCTTCCTCCGCTGGGGACAAAAGAGCTTCGGAAATTTCCAGGTGGTGCCTCCGGGCACGGGCATTTGCCATCAGGTCAATCTTGAATATCTCGCCCGCGTCGTCGCGCGCATCGAACAGGGCGGCCGCTGGCTGGCCTTCCCAGATTCCCTGGTGGGGACGGACTCGCATACCACAATGATCAATAGCCTCGGCGTTTTCGGCTGGGGCGTTGGCGGCATTGAAGCCGAAGCGGCCATGCTCGGCC
>PKXT01000271.1:0-457 GCA_003133505.1 Acidobacteriota bacterium | reverse complement strand
CCGAATATGGCGCGACGATGGGTTTTTTCCCCGTGGACGCGGAGACTCTCGCATATTTGCGCTTCACCGCGCGCGACGAAATCGTCCCTCTCGTCGAGGCCTACACCAAAGAGCAGGGGCTTTTCCGCACCGACGCCACTCCCGACCCCCTCTTTTCCGACATGCTCCAGCTCGATTTGCACGATGTCGTTCCCACTCTCGCGGGCCCCAAGCGCCCCCAGGATCGCGTCCCCTTGACCGCCGCGAAAGCATCGTTTGAAAAGACGCTCACCTCTCCAAAGCGCCACGTTTCCATCGGCAATAATGGCGGCAGTTACGATCTCGCCGATGGCTCGGTGGTCATCGCCGCCATTACAAGCTGCACCAACACTTCCAACCCCTCGCTCATGCTTGGCGCGGGTCTGCTCGCCAAAAAAGCCGTCGAGCGCGGATTGCAGGTCAAGCCGTGGGTGAAAAC
>PKXT01000318.1 GCA_003133505.1 Acidobacteriota bacterium | reverse complement strand
GCCACGCGCGGCGCAGTCCACAAGCTGGTCTCGTACCCCAAGGCCTGTGGCCCGCGCTTCAGACCTTCCCGGATTTGCCCTACCTGGGCCGCGCCCAAGCGCGGCTTACGCCCAGCGCGTCCGGCTTTCTTTAGCGCTCTCCGGCCCTTGGCTTCCAGGCGCCGGGCCCAGCGATGTACCGTCTGCCGGTGTATACCGACTACCCGCGCCACTTCCGCCTGGCTTTCTCCGCGTTGTAATAGGCTGGCGGCACGCAACCGGCGGGCCTCCAGCGCTTCGAAATCCCGCTCCACTCCTCGTGGGTTGCCCATACATCAGAATCTACCCTAAACCCCTTTTCGTGTCAACTATATTATGCGGGATTAAATAGCCCCGATTGCGCGCTTCACAGATCTGACGGTAGGATGCATGGGCATTCTCCTTTTGTATAGCAAAAGCATAGACAANNTCAGGCATAATCGTGTGGGCGGGTGGTAGCGGAAGGCGCGCCGCGTGCTGCTGGCGTCTGGGCCGCAAGAATGTGATTGCAAGGGAGCCAGTTCAGTGTACACTCGCTCTTGCCGAGATGCCAAAATGCAAATCTCGGTTACACTCGCTAACTGAGGCTCGTAGCCGCGGTAGAAACCAGCCATGATAGCTGGCAATTGCGGGAGTAGGCAACATGAATTCCCATTCAAATGCAAATGGGAGGCCAAGTGGCGTAGCCAGGGGGCTTCGGGCTGGCGGAAGCATTCAGACGACCTCGACCAAAGCGGCCAAGCAAATGTGTTTCGTCGGCGTCGGAGCAATGTTGCTGGCAGGGCTGCGCTTTGCCCAATCCCAGCCGTACACAACCGGGAACAGCGTTCTTTCGTCGCCAGCAATAGCTAATGGGGTGGTCTATGTAGGATCAACCGACGGCAATGTCTATGCCTTCGGTTGACCCCAAGACCCCTCAGTAGGAATTCTTGCTGTGGGGGGAGGGCCTGCTGTGGCACGGAGTTCAGCCAATTGTATTAAATTATGCTGTCATGCTGTCAAAAATCACAAAGGGAGGTTTCATCCATGAAACGGCTAAGTATCGTGGTTGGACTATGTATGGTGTTGCTGCTGGGCACGTCTGTTCTTATTCCTTCAGCTTTGGGTCAGACGCTGCCATCGTTTGGGAACGTAGTGATCGTGCTGGGTGAGAACACGGATTACAGCACCTCCTACAATTCTACAAACATGCCCTATTTAACCTCCCTGGCTAACGCTTATGGCCTCGGAGTTAACTATTACTCGGACACACATCCCTCGATCGGCAACTATTTCAACGTAACCACCGGGTATATCCTCACCGACAATGACAGCGAGACACCCGAGAGCTTTCCAGTCTCGAAGAACAATATCGCCCTTGAGGTTCAGAAGGCGGGCGGAACCTGGAAGGACTATGTGGAAAGCCTTCCGAGCGTGAAGAACTGCGAAGGACTGAATTCGGGAGTTTACTACGTCCGTCACGATCCGCTCGAATACATGACGACCATCAACAAAGAGAAAAGCCCCTATGTGTGCTTCAGTCGATTCGCCAAGGATTTGGCCAATAAGGCTCTGCCCACTCTCTCCTGGCTGGTGCCGAACGGCTGCGACGACGCGCACGACTGCCCCATCGGGACCTTCGACACCTGGCTGCAAAAGGAGATCGGACCTTTGGTGGAGAGCTCTTACTTTCAGGCGGGAGGCAGCGGGCTGCTGATCATCGTTTTCGACGAGAACGCTAGTGACGGATACCCGGATTGCGAGACCACAACTGAAGGACAAGGCTGTGGCGGGCAAGTCGAACTGGTCGTGGTCAGCCCGTTTAGCAAGAAAGGCTACGAGTCGCAGGGCGGCGACGAACGCAACTACAACAGTAGCTATGATGCAGGAGACATCTTACGCCTGATGGCGCAAGGGCTTGGGCTGCATACGTCCAATCTCGGCTGGGCTGACAACGGGTTGCCCATGGCCGATTTCTTCTCGACCGAGCACAAACGGTGAGGTTTGCCCCCAAGCCGGGCGCCTCTCCATATACGTTCTCCGCAGGGGGATCTGACAAATGCTGGATTGCCTATTAAATGGTAGGCCAAGGCGAGCGAGTTCCACCTCAATGCGTCAGGGCCCTTCGGAAAAAGGAGAGCTATCGATACTATGTTTGACCACCGGTATCCCGCTTGGGTTAGAGGCGGCAGGTGGGTACGAAACACCGGTTAGATGTCCCACCGCCCTTGGTCCCAGAGGTCTGAATACATAGGTTCTGTCTCCTCCGGCTCAGCCTGCTCCTCGTCGGCCAATGGCGCTGGAAGTCAACCAGCCACTCGGCGATGCCCCGGCGCGTCCAATATTTGCGCGGGCTCGGCGGTGGTTCAATTTCCTTTGGCCCAGTCAGATCGTCCGCCTGGTAGATGCGCAAGTGTTTGTTGCTCGCAATGGGTGTCTCTGCCCCAGAATAGTCGATGCTGATATAGCTTTTAAAGGTGCGGCTCATGCATCTTTCCTGTGCATGGCGAATTGATATGGGGCCCAATTTATGGCTGATGGCAGAGACTGAGAACCCTCGATTCACAAGAATGCCCAGCGGCGCACGGTCCAACCGGCGAGCGAGCACAGTTGATCCAAGGGCAGAATCAGAAAACTGAGTTAGGCCGGGTTCACGGGCACATTCCAGCGACGCAAGTCTGTGGAAATCAAGCAGCTATCGGTGTTTAATACAGGCCTCGGCAATGAGATTTCCATCGATAAGATTGGGTGGACGAAAAGGATCACGAGATCGCGCATTTACGCATCGTAGCAAGAAATGCAAAAAACTCCGGGAATTCCGGGCAAATCAGCAATTCGCCATGGACAGGTTGGGATTATCGCGCCATGACTCAAGTTGTTGACCTTTTTCTCGACCCACAATCCCACCCACAATTCTTATTGAGATTGGTCAAGCGCCAGTGCTAGCGTATACCGTATGAGGCGGCCGATAAGCCACTGCCACCATCACCCCCGGAGGATGCCATGAACACAGGAAACCAGAAAAGAAAGCAGGGGAAGCGGCAGCGCCTGAGTTTGCTGGACGAAGTGCTGGAGCGGCGCATGCTGTTATATGTGCTGGCCGCGGGAGCGACACTTGCGGGTGCGTCTTCTGCACAAGCCAAGGTGGTTTTCACGCGGAGCGACTTTGTCTTGACGCTCGGGAATGGGCATTTGTCGATTGATCTGAACAACGACGGAACCACTGATTTCATCCTGATCGATCGCTGCGTTTCCCAGACCAGTTGCTTTGGAAGCGTTAACATGTATGCGAGGGCAATCGGTCAGAACGGTGTAGCGCAGGAACCCATGGGGCACGATCAGCAGGCGGCGGCGCTTTCAATGGGCGACAAGATCGGACCTGCCGCAACCTTCAAACAAGTTGGGCTAATGCTCGATGGAAGTATCTTCAGCGGTACCCACAGCTTCGGCCCCTTTGCCCACACGCAAGGCCGATTTCTAGGGGTGGGCTTTCTGATCAGCGGCCAGGTGCATTACGGATGGATCGGTTTCCGCAAGGTCAATAGGTTTACCGCCACACTGCTTGGCTGGGCATACGAGACGGAGCCCAACACTCCAATTCTTGCGGGCCAGGAGGCCAAGGAATCGGAGCCAACTCCGCTGGAACTGCTGGCCGCCGGACACGTGGCGATAGCCGAACGGCAACGACGCATAGCAGCCTAAGAGAGACTCTTCCGGCAGGTGGGAGCTCTCACGCCATTGAATTGTGGGTTTCAATGTTTGGGCGATAACAAACTGCGTCTTTGAGCGCCTCAGGTTTCCGTGACTTATGACTGAACGACTTGCAAAGAAAGTGCTCCTCATCGGCTGGGACGCCGCCGATTGGAAAATCATCAATCCCCTGCTGGACCAGGGCCAGATGCCGGCCCTCGAACACCTGATTAACCATGGGGTCATAGGAAACCTCGCCACGCTGCGTCCCATTCTCTCTCCCATGCTTTGGAATTCCATCGCCACCGGCAAACGCCCGGACAAACATGGAATTCTGGGATTTATCGAGCCCGATCCCGACAACGGGACGATTCGCCCGGTCACCAGCACATCGCGCAAGGTGAAGGCACTGTGGAATATCTGCACGCAGTCCGGGCTCCGCAGCCACGTGCTAGGCTGGTTTGCGGGGCACCCCGCTGAACCCATCAACGGCGTTTCGATTTCGCCTTTGTACGCCGAGCCCGTGGCCCCGTTGGATCAGCCCTGGCCGCTAACCCCGAGTTCCATTCACCCAGCCGCACTAGGCGAGACGCTGGCGCCTTTCCGTATTCATCCCGGCCAGCTCACCCCAGCAGAAATCCTGCCCTTCATCCCGCGCGCCGCGGAGATGGACCAGGAAAAGGACCAGCACCTTGCATCGCTGGCAAGAATCCTTGCCGAAAACTGCTCGCTGCACAATGCGGCAACCTGGATTCTCGAAAACGAGCCATGGGATTTCATGGCCGTTTATTACAACGGCATAGATCACTTCTGCCACGCGTTCATGAATTTTCATCCCCCGCGCCTGAATCACGTGCCAGAGAAGGAATTCGAACTCTACAAGGACGTGGTAAATGGGGCCTACAAATTCCACGACATGATGCTGGAACGTCTGCTCCAGCTTGCCGGCCCGGAGGCCACGGTGCTCCTGCTATCCGACCACGGCTTCCATTCCGATCATCTGCGGCCGCGCTACATGCCCAAAGCCGGACCAGGGCCTGCCGTTGGACATCGTCCCATTGGCGTGATTTGCATGGCCGGGGCTCATCTGCGCCAGGACGAACGGATCTACGGCGCGAATCTGCTGGACATCACGCCTACGGTGCTGACGCTCCTTGGTCTGCCCGTGGCCGAGGACATGGATGGGCGGGTCCTGGTGGAGGCCTTCGAGGAACCTCCCAAGATTGAAAAAATTCCGAGCTGGGAGGATGTGCCCGGCGAATGCGGTATGCATCCCGCGAACCTGCGTATGGATCCCGTATCGGCACAGGCGATGTTGCAGCAGTTCGTGGCGCTGGGATACATTCAGGCGCCAAACGAGGACCAGGCCAAGGCGGTGGAAAACTGCGTCCGAGAAGCACAGTACAACCCGGCTCAGGTCTATCTTGATTCCCACCGTCCCGGCGACGCCCTGCCGATTCTGGAACAATTGACGAAAGAGAAGCCGGAGGAGATACGCTTCGCCCTCCATCTCGGGCAGTGCTACCTGGATCTTTCCCGCCTTACGGAAGCCCGGGCCACTCTAGAAACCCTGGTGCAGCGCGGGGGACAACCGTGGGCGGATTGGCTGTTGGGACTAGTCCACCTTGAGGAAAATTCCCTGGATAAGGCGCTTTCTCATCTGTCCCGTGCAGCGGAAGCAGAACCGCGCCTTCCGGATCTGCACCTCCGCTTGGGTAATACCTATCTGCGCATGCGCAGGCTTGAGGAGGCTGAGCAGGCCTTCCAGAAGGCCCTAGCCATTGACAGTGATTCGCCAGAGGCCCATTTGGGCCTTGCGCAGTTACGTCTGCGCCGCCGCCAGAATCGAGAAGCCTCGGAAGAGGCCCTGGCTGCCGTAGGACTGCGCCATTTTCTGCCGATGGGTCATTACTGCCTGGGAGTGGCGCTCGGCAGAATGAATCATCTGGAACGCGCCGAGTTGGCATTTCGGACAGCTCTTTCCATGGCTCCAGGTTTGCTCAATGCGCACCGCTGGCTTGTAGCCATCTATCGCCGTACTGGCGCGGACCTTGTCACAATCGCAAACCATCAGCGGGCCATCGCTGAGCTGCAGGAGAGGCGAGTTCGAGCCACGGGGGCAGCTTGATCACCATCGTTTCAGGATTGCCACGTTCCGGCACGTCGCTGATGANNGGCTATTTCGAGTGGGAGAAGATCAAGCAGTTGCCGAATGAGCCCGATTGCATCGCGGAAGCGGAAGGCAAAGTTGTGAAGGTCGTCTCCGCTCTTCTACGCAATGTTCCCTCCGGTTACGAATATCGCGTAATATTCATGACGCGCTCTCTTGAGGAAGTGGTGGCTTCCCAGCGACAGATGATCAAGCAATTGGGCGCCAGCGGCCCTTCGATGCAGGATGCGGTGATGGTGGCCGCTTTTGAAACGCATCTCCGGCAAGTGGCCGCCTGGCTGGAGGCTCACCCGGAAATCGCAGTTTGCTGGGTCGAACATGGATCGCTGCTCAAGGCCACACACGTTGAAGTGACCCGCGTACAGGAATTTTTGAAGTTTCCATTTGATGTAGAGGAGATGGCCCGGCAGGTGGATCCCTCGCTATATCGCCAGCGGATTCCCATTCAGGCCGCAGCCGCCGCTGTATAAGGACATGCTGACCAATCCATTATCCTGGGGCGTTAGACTTTCCCTTTTTTCACGGCACAACCAAAAACNNCTAATCATTGATCGCCCCACGATGCCGTTTCCCTTTCGGCTCCGAAGAGGGCTGGCTTTCCTGTCGGTCATTGCTTTATGCGCCCTGCCTTCGCGCGCACAGACAAATTCCGTCCCGCAGAAAGCGAGCATTTCCGGCCAAGTTGTGCGGGAAGGTACAGGCGCACCATTGAGCAGGGCCAGCGTTGTCCTTAAGCCTGACGTTGCGAGCGGTGGACGCGGACAACCTCTGAACGCCGCGACCNNCGCGACCGATGCCGCCGGCCATTTCCTAATTACCGGCATAGAGGCAGGGCGGTACCGCCTGGAAGTCAGCCGCGACGGCTTCGTCTCCCAGGAATATTCCGTTCAGGCAGGTGGGCCGGGCGCCATACTTTCATTGACAGCTGGGCAGGAGATGAAGGATCTGCTCTTCCGTTTAAAGTCCGGGGGGGTTATTTCAGGGCGCGTTACGGATGACAATGGCGATCCATTGCCGTACGTCGAAGTGCAGGCGCTCAGGAAATCAAATTCCCACGGGGCCATGCGCATCTCGCGGGATGAACCTCCGGCAGTAACGGATGATCTGGGAGAGTACCGTGCTTTCGACCTTGTCCCGGGCCGCTATTACGTTATCGCGACTTATTCCCCGGAAAATATCCTGGAGGGCGAGGCAGCGAAGTACGTGCCTTCATTCTACCCAGAGGGCAATGACATGGCCCATGCGTCCCCGGTGGATGTGACAGCGGGACAGGAAGTATCCGGCATTGATTTTGTAATAAGCCCGAGCCCCGTGGTGCAGGTTAGGGGAAATGTGCTGAACCCTGCCACCGGCCGGCCTGGAAAAGGCTCCGCGATAGCGTTTGAGAAGATCGAGGCTCCGGGTGGCGACATTGCGGCTACTCCACTCACTGCAGTCGCAGCCGTGGACGGAACCTTTGAGATTACCAATGTGACCGCGGGCACATATATTGCCACAGCCACGCTAGACGAGCAATCCAGGCAGTATTTCGCCAGGCAGAATGTGGATGTTGGGCCCGGTGGGCTCGTCAATCTGACCTTGATACTTTCTTCAGGAATCAATTTGCCGGGGCGCGTGATCTACCAGGGCAATGGGGGAACACGGGCTTCCGAAACCAGTGTTTTGTTTCGCGCAGTCAATGATTCCTCCGCGATAGCGCGCACCGCGCCCCTCAATAGCGACAGCTCGTTTACCGCGAAGAACGTTCCGCCCGGAATTTATCAGATTGATGTGCGGCCGATTTGCCTTACGTGTTATCTGAAGTCGGTCAAATTGGCCGGTGTGGATATCATGCAGGAAGGCCTGGAGCTGACCAATGGAGCGCCGGGAGGCAGCCTGGAAGTCGTGGTCAGTGCGCAAGGCGGTTTTGTTTCCGGTACAGTGACGGATGGCGATGACCATCCTGTGGCTGGTGGAAGAGTAGTTCTGGTTCCCGACCCAAGCCGGCGTAAGCAAGGTCGCTTATATAAGGAAGCTACTACCGACCAGTACGGCGCCTTCAAATTGCAGGGAATCGCGCCGGGAAATTACAAGGTCTTCGCCTGGGAAGGAATGCAGGATGCCGCCTATCAAGATCCCGAGTTCATCAGGAGCATAGAAACCATGGGAACAGAGGTGCATGTTGACGAAAATGCGGGGAGCGCCGTCGAGGTCAATGCCATTCCAGCGTCGAGCGGTCAGTAGAAGTCCAACCTCCATTTCTTCAAGACTCTGGCTTGCCCCCGCTCACATTTATTGATGGTCGTTCCACTTGGCAATAAGCCTAGCTTTCTGCCTGGACTGCAACCCGGCGTTGCCGATCTGCTATCCCCGTATGGCCCATGGCCAGCAGTCCCAGCGAAGTGGGCTCTGCCGGAAATTCCGTCAAACCCGGCGCCCTCATTTCCGCCGCATCGGAATTCCCCTCCCCCATGTCTCCCGCAACGATGGGCTATATCCCTGTCCCTCGTGATAGGCCAGCCAGTAGCCGCGCGCCGCCACCGCGTTCCGCTGCTCGCGGTCGCCCTCATTTGTCTCCGGATTCCAGGTGCCGCTGCGGACGCGTTCGATCAGGCCGTA
Source organism: Acidobacteriota bacterium (assembly GCA_003133505.1). GTDB lineage: Bacteria > Acidobacteriota > Terriglobia > Acidiferrales > UBA7541 > PALSA-278. Next base: position 1,282 of record PKXT01000318.1, on the reverse strand, counting down.
CAGAACAGCGTCGGCAGGGTTCTGAAGCGCGAGAATCCCGGTGTAGTCGCAGACGAAGATCACGGGACATGGTATCGGGAATTGTTTGCGGCGAGCGTCACGGCCGGTCTCCTGAAACCCGCTGACCTCGCCGGTTACCGCAACAGCCAGGTTTATATTCGCAAGTCAATGCACGTGCCGCTGAACAGCGATGCCGTTAGGGACGCTATGCCGGTATTTTTCGAACTGCTGCGCGAAGACGCCCACCCGGCCGTGCGTGTGGTGCTCGGGCATTTTGTGTTCGTGTATATCCATCCTTATATGGACGGGAACGGCCGCGTGGGGCGGTTTTTGATGAATCTGATACTGGCGTCAGGCGGGTATCCATGGACAGTCATCCCCGTCGAAGAGCGCAAGATTTACATGGAAGCCCTCGAAAAAGCGAGTGTCGGCGAGGATATTGTTCCATTTGCGGCTTTCCTGGCCGGCCTCGTTAAGAAGGGACTGGCCGGCGAACCACTGCCGGCAGTCCCGAAGGTTTCTTCATGAGTGATGGCGGTATGATGTCGGCGTTTGTCTGGTTGGATTACTCGGAGAGCGAGCGCCGGAAGATGCTCGAAGTGGTCGATCTTTTCAGGGAACACGACACGCGCGATGAGCTCGGCGTTGGCTCGGTGCGCGACGCCTTCGCCGACATGCTCTTCCCTGGTACGCGCACGATCATGACCCGGGCGCGGTACTTTCTTCTCGTCGCTTGGGCGTATCAGAGGCTGGAAAGGCTGCGCGTCAGATCAGGCGAGATAGCGGCGCGGGCGCGACGAGAGAGCTAGACCTTTTTGAGCCCATAGAGCGGTCCAATGATAATGACGGGAATATCGGCAAGGTGGCGAAGACTACGCTGAAACGGCTCCCGAGCAGTGTTTATTGGCAGGGGCTCAGTGTATGGGGGATTCGGCGAAGCTCGTGTTTCTGAGCGAGTTTTTCCGGATAGAAGACGCCCCGCCAGGGCTCATACCTCCATCCCGAAATGCCTATGCAGATTGCTCCCGGTTCCGCCAAATGAATTTCCGCCTTTCAGCGAAACCGAATGCCGGCGCCGCTGCTTTAAGGTCTAAGCANNGAGGATCAATCTTGCCCTGCTGGATCAATTCCAATAGCGGACGAAGGTACCGATGGACGTGAGTCTGCCCCATTTTCAGCGTCAGTCCTTTGCCGAACGCCGCTCCCATGGGCATTTTATCAATGAACCCGCCATAGACGCCGGGAATAGAAACCGTTCCGCCTTTGCGGCAAGCCTGGATCG
>PKXT01000098.1 GCA_003133505.1 Acidobacteriota bacterium | reverse complement strand
CGGACCTGATGATCGTCGCCGGCACGGTAACGCTGAAAATGGCCCCGGTGCTGAAGCGCGTATGGGACCAAATGCCCGACCCCAAGTGGTGCATTTCGATGGGTGCGTGCTCAAGCGTGGGCGGCCCATTTAACGCTTATCCCGTGCTGCAGGGCGTGGACCGGATCGTCCCGGTGGATATTTACGTCATTGGCTGTCCGCCGCGGCCCGAGGGACTTTTCTACGGCCTATTGAAACTGCAGGACAAAATTGACCAAATGACCCTGGCCAAGCGCCCCACGGAAGTGCGGCTGGCCCCCGGCATGGTGGAAGATTTTAAGAGCAGCGTGATGGTGGCGCAGACTCCATCGCCACGGTAAATTCTCGTCGAGCTGGGGGCATTTGTCCGTAGATTTTCGATCCAGGAGCACGTCAAATTGGCGTTATTACGCGCATCGCGAAAAGACGAAATTCCTCCCGGAACCATACGGGAGTTTCAACTTGACGGGAAAAATGTCGCTATTGCCAACGTTGATGGTAAATTCCACTGTATCAACAATATATGCCTCCATCGCGGCGGCCCGCTCGGCCAGGGTGAAATGGAAGGCGACTGCGTGGTCTGCCCTTGGCATGGATGGACGTATGACGTTACCACCGGCAAGCTTCAATCCAATCCAGCCATTGGCGTGGACACCTATCCGCTGGAATTCCACGGGGACGACATTTTTGTCGAGTGCGGTTAGGTCCCCAATTCATCAAACCAGGGAATTTTCTGAAACATTTTCTTACCGGAGCCCGTCTGTGTATAGTGCGCCCATTCTTAATGCGCTTGGTGTGATTTGATGACCCGAACCGAGAACGAAGCCCGCCGCTGGCTGCTTGGCGTTGATCCTCGTGTGTATCACTGGGATACCCTTTTTGTTAAGGGCAAGGAAATGTGGCGGCACGTCGGCCACCGTCCGGATGCTCTCCGTCAGCTTCGCCAAATGCGAAAAGGAGATCGTGCGCTTTGTTACCATGGAAATCCAGAGCACGCCCTCTACGCGCTGGTTGAGGTAACCCGTGACCCCTATCCCGACCCCCAGGAAAAGGGACGCTACGTGGTTGATTTGCGGGCCATGGAGCGGCTGCCGCGGCAAGTGGCTCTGTCGGAACTGAAGCAAAATCCCGCTCTGAAGAAAATGCGCTTCCTGAAGAACACACGCCTTTCCATTGCTCCCCTCGCGGAATCCGAATATGCGGAAATCCTCCGCATGGCCGGCATCACCGCCTCCCCCGGCATTCCCCTTCCCTGAAACCGGCGCATTCGCGCCAGCGCCTTTTCAGTATTCTTTATGATGCCTCCGGCTGGCTGGGAGCCGATTCTTGCGCGGCTGCTCCGCCGAATGCGCGGAAGCCGAGATCGCCGGAGTTCAAGTCCGTGGCGGCATGAATGACCATGGCCGGCCAGAGCGAACCGGCTGCGAGGGCAACGGCCGCGAATAAAACTCCACCGATACCCGACTTCAGCACGTTTGAGCCGCCCAGGTAGATATGCCCGAAACCGAACAGAGTGGAGGTGATCACCACGGCGAGGGCCAGGCCCAGCCATCCACCGGGAAGCCAGGCGCGCACGTACCACATGGTAAATCCGCGGAAGAGAAGTTCCTCGCAAATGCCCGCGGTAATTGCAACCATGTTGAATACCAGGCGCTCGCCGGGAGTGCGCGGCCACAGCGGAGCGGCCGTGCCAATCCCGCGGCCCACCAATTCCAGCCCGTTGGGCCGCGCGAAAATCGCCCGCCGCTGCAACCATAGCAGGCAGGCAAGAAGCGCGACGACCAGAAATCCGATTCCCAGGCGTAGCGGCGGGCTGGATCCGAGCATGAGTGCGCTCCAAAGGCGCCCCCGAGCCGCCCACAGTGCGATTACACAGGCGGTGAAACCCCATTCCGGCAGAAGGATGTTTCGGTAAAGCCCCATGCGCGCTCCTGAAACACCAGCATTTATTGCCCGCACCGAGCGCGGATAATACCAAAGCCACTCCGCGAGCGGCCAGACCAGCACAAACATCACGAGGAGAATGTGGTCAAGGGCAGTCGGCGATCCAATCATGAAAGCCTCCCGAATTCCTGGCGAAAGGACACATGGTATCAAATCACGCTCAGGACCATAGCACTGCCTAGTTTCCCAGGAATCAGGATTAGAATATGTTCGTCGCTGGCGGCACGCTTGATGGAGGGCTTCGCGGAGTTCAACTCCATGGCGCCTGCGGCGAGGGGGTTCTCATGCGCAGATCGGGCTGGATGTGGATCGGCGGAGCGGCTGTGCTGCTGCTTTTCGCGGCGGCGAGCGGCTCCATTACAAAGTCGAAGGCCCTGCCGCGGCCGGACCTGCTGGCCGGCGTATCCACGGGAGACGCCCGCGTGGTGGATTTGACCTACGCCATCAATTCTCATCTCCCGGCCTGGCCGGGCGACAAACGCGTCTTTGAAGCGCAGGTAAACGCTACTCCGGCGAAGGACGGATATTTCACGCGCAGTTTCTGGATGCTCGAACATTACGGCACGCATATGGACGCGCCCGCGCATTTCCCTCCGGGAAAAATCACGCTGGATCAGATTCCGGTGCGGAGATTTTTCGGGCCGGCCGTCCTGATTGACGTGAGCGCGGAATCGAAAATGAACCCCGATTACAGGCTGACTCCCGCGCGCATCACCCAGTGGGAAAACCGGCACGGAGTAATTCCCGCCGGCGCGATTGTGATTTTACGCACCGGATGGGCGGCGCGATGGCCCGACCAAGCGCGCTATCGCAACATGGATGGATCGGGCGTAATGCACTTTCCCGGCTACTCCGTGGAATCCGCAAAACTGCTGATTGCGCGCAGCGTGAGCGGCCTGGGGATTGACACGCTGAGCATTGATTACGGCGCGTCAAGAGATTTCGAAGTGCATCGGCTGACCTTGCCCGCCAATTTGTATCACCTGGAAAACCTCGCCAATCTGGATCAATTACCGGAACGCGGCGCCTTTATCATTGCCGCGCCGATTAAGCTGGAGGGCGGCTCCGGCGGCCCTTGCCGCGTCTTCGCGCTAATGCCCCCGCGAGCCAGCAACTAACTTCGCCGATTATATTGGCACGTCAACCACATAAGATCATGTGTTATGGTCGAACCCGATATGCCTGAATTGCCCGAAGTCGAAACCGTCGTCCGTGGCTTGCGCAAAACCCTTCCCGGGCGGCGAATTCTCGATGTATGGCTGGGAAAAACCGATTTTATTCATGAGCCGGAACTCTTGCCGCAGAGGCTTTCCGGCGCGCGGATAGAAAGCGTTCACCGACACGGAAAATTTCTGGTGATTAAATTCGCGCCTTCAGAAAATGAAGCGCGGGCGGCACTTCCAAAACGGGCGCGCCTACTCCAGAACGCGAGCGCCGGCCGAAGCCGCGAACCAAATCAAGAATCGCCGATCCCCCGCCATTTGCTCGTCCATTTGGGGATGACTGGACAATTGACCACGCGCAAGCCGGAAGACATCGTCAAGCCGCACACCCACGTGGTGATTCGTCTGGATGACGGCATGGAATTGCGCTACACCGATACCCGGCGGTTCGGGCGCATCCGGTTTGTAAGTGGTGAATTGGAAGCGTCACCCCTCGGCAAATTGGGCGCGGAACCTCTGAAGGTAACTTCTGCGGAATTTATCGAGCGAATTCGCCCGCGCTGTACGCAAATTAAAGCACTCTTACTGGATCAGCGCGTCCTACGGGGAATGGGCAACATCTACACAGACGAGAGCTTGTGGCGCGCGCGAACTCATCCGGCCCGGCGCGGATCTACGCTACGCATCGCGGAATTAAAGGACCTGCATGCCGCCATGCAAAGCGTGTTGCGGGAGGCAATCGGATTACGCGGTTCGTCCATCTCCGATTATGTGGATTCTCTGGGCACGCGCGGAAAATATCAGCGGCAGCATCAAGCTTACGGGCTCGAAGGAAAGCCGTGCACCCGGTGCGGGCAGCGTATTCGGCGAATCATAGTTGCGGGACGGAGCAGCTTTTTTTGTCCGCGTTGCCAGCGAGCGCCACGATCTCATGCAGCCGCTGGCAAGTCGAATGCAAAAACTGCGGCGCATGCGAATCCTTTTAGGCCAAAAACAATTAGCGGCGCCCGCGCCAAATCACCAGCGAACCGGCGGAAGTCAGCACCGCGGCATAAATGAAACCGGCGGTGGGATTCACAGCCGACCAGAGCACGCCGACAACCGCGCTCGAAACAAAATCTCCCACGCCATTGGCGGCAGCCAGGACTCCATAACCTGTCCCGCGAATTTCGGAAGGGAGAACGTCCGCGGCAGCGGCCTTTTCGACCGCGTCATGAATTGCAATGGCGATCCCAGCCAGCACGAAAAGTAGCGTGNNAATGTTCATAGCGGCGGCAGTGGCATAGCCGAAAGCCAGCAAGGACCGCTTGTCCACGCGATCGCCAAGCGCGCCGGCCGGATAACTGGCCGCGGCATAAATAATATTGTGCAGCGTGTAAAGCATCACCGCCAGCATTCCCGCGCGGACAGCGCCATAACGAGGAAGCAAGACTTGGGCCGCTCGCAGTATGAGCAGCGTGTGGGCGAAATCCCCCAAGCCGAAAAGGAAAATACCGGTGAGCAAGCGGCGATAGCGATCCGGTAGCTTTTTCAGGCTGTTGAAAAATGCCAGTGGCTGGTGATGTTCTTGAGTCCGGCCCGAAGGCACCAGGAAGAAAAATGTCAGTGTGGCGAGAATGCCGGGGATTAGAGTCCAGCGGAGCGTAGCTGGCACGCTGGCGTAGTGCACAATGACCAGCGCCAGCAAGGGGCCCATCACCGCCCCCAATGTGTCCATCGCTCGCTCGAATCCGAAGCCGCGTCCCACCTGGTTCGGCGCGACGGCGTCGGAAAGCAGCGCATCTCGCGATGGCCCCTTGGCTCCGCGCCCCATCCATCCTACGGAGCGGTAAACGAGCAGCAGTGGCCAACTCGAGGCCAATCCATAGGCGAATGTCGAAAGACCGGTAATCAGGTACCCGCCACCGGCGATTAGTTTCCGCCACTGGGGACGATCGGCCATCCATCCGCCGGCCAGTTTCGCAAAACTGGAAAGGCCGTCGGCCACGCCTTCGATAATTCCCAGCGCAAAAGCAGGTGCGCCCATGGCCGCCAACAGCACTGGCAGTACGGAAGTCGCGGCTTCGTGACCCATGTCCGAAAAAAGGCTGGCCAGGCCAATGCCCGCCACGCCCGGCGTCAGCCACCGCGAAGATTGCCCAGTATACGTCCCGGGCTCGTGCTGTGCCGCAGGGATCACTTCGGGTGTCCATTGCTTCCGTAACAGCGCCCGGGACCGCAGGCAACGTCCGAAACGGGGGCTGCGTAGAATTTATTGCGCACCGTGCCGAACCCTAGCAGCCGGTGCGCGAGGATGTCAAGTGGGGAAGAGCGAGCAATTCAAGCCATGCAATGGGAGCTATTGAAGCATCCGATACTCGGCCCTGGCTTGTCTCAATATTGGGATGGCAGAATCCGCGTCTTTCCAAAGGTGAAAGAAATCCTGATAGGAATCTCGCGCCCCGCTAAGGACTGCGCCTTGCATGGCATCGCGCAGGCTCGTCTGCTTTGCGCTATCGGTCATCCCGGGTATCCGCGCTTCGAGAGCGTAAGAGCGGCCCAATCCCAGGAGGGCCAATGCTCGCAAGTGGTAATTCACGATAATGCCCGAATGGGTAAGAATCTCTTGGAAATGCTGTGCGGCTAGAGAACCTTGCTTCGTAGCAAGGTACGCCATTCCCCGTACGTAAGTGGGATAGAAGGTCTCCGTAGTGGGCACCTGAGGCACGCTCAAGTCGTAAAGCTTTGCCACGGTCAAGAGCTCGATGGCCTTAGACGGATTCCCTCGATCAAGCGCGACACTGGCGCGGATCGTAGGAATCCAGTAGTTGTTAAGCAAGGTGTCTAACGGATATTGCCGGCCTAGCTCACTTGCCACTGTGGCCGCGCTGTCCGGCTCTCCGGATCGCGCCAGGGCCAACGCAGTAAGCACTCGCACAACCTGGGAAGAATTTCGGCCCGGCCCTTTTGCTATTTCCTTTCGTGCCAAAAGCAAGTTGCCGACATCCGCCTCTCGCAGGGCGCCGACAACCTGATAACCGGACGCGCTTTCCTCTTCCCCTTTGGAGCGAGCGGAAACAATTGCCCGTCGAGTGAACTCCCGCGCTCTGGAGAGACGCCCATAATACGCTTCCGTGTTGGACTCCTGTGCAAGCATTAGATCTTCATAGCCTGGTTTCCCAATCGCAACCATCGCGTTGTCGGCGGTTGCCCCAGTATCGCCGGTCAAGAATGCCAATAGATACGAGATAATCACGAACTCATCGTCATCCAACTTGTGTGCATGTGCCCGCGATACAAGCGCCTGGGCCTGCCCAAATTGGTTAAGCACCTGGTGAGCATTGGCAAGATTCAGGTAGTTGATGGCGTCATTCGGATCAATACGCATAGCTTCGTCTTGCGCATCAAGATTCTTATTCTGTTGCCCTAACATGGAATAGACAAGGCCCGCATTGGTATAGGGCGTTAATTCTCGTGGATACACCTTTTGCCAATATTTATAAACCTCGATCGCCTTTTTCAACTCTCCCGTAACCATCATGTAATAGTGGGAGTCAATGTCGAGTTTCTCCGCATCACTAGCTCGATCACGTAACTCATACGCCTTGGTGATTGCCGCACTCGCGTTGGCAACCTGGGTTAAGCTGTAGTACGCATTTCCCAGACCGACATAAGCCGCGGCAAAGTTTGGATCCAATTCAATAGCTCGCTTAAAGTAAGGAATCGCGGACTGGTCATCCTTTGTATAACTCGTCCTGATCCCCAGACTATAAGCCCTGAGGGCATCGAGGGATGGCGTCGCCTGTTCCAGTGGGACGTCATATCTCTTAATTCCGGCGATGGATTCTCCCAGATGGGACCTCAACCGTGTGGCCGCATCAGTTAAACTCTTCACAATCTCCCCGCGATTGGCCGCCTCAACCTGTTCGGTCGCTAGCGAATCGCCCGTCTGGCAATTCACCACATCCAAACCCAGGACGTAGTGGCTCCCAAGACTCGAGATCAGTCCTGCGACCATTGCCTTGCTGCCGCTTCTGATGCAGACCTCCCTGGCCACATCCGCGTCAAGTTTCGTATCAGGAGCTAGCATCATGTTTCGCAGTTGTTCTTGTTCCTTACTCTCGGAAAGCAAATTCAGAAAAGGCGATTGCGCGAGTTGCACACGCAGACCTTGTTTAAGTGTCGCGTCGAACACCGGATCGCCCGTGGTATTCGTAAAGTCCGCCACCACAATCGTGTCCGTATCGGTCAGCCGGGTGCGCTGCTGGTGATGCTGAAAATGGAATATCGCAACCACGACAGCCGCAAGCAACAATGCCGACGTCATTAGCCAGCGTTTCGATGAGCTAAGGGTACCAATGGCGGCCACCTTAAGCCCGCCGTTTCCATGCACTCCCTCACCGGAATATAAAATGTTCTTAAGCGCCTCCAAATCGCCGCGCAACTCCAAGGCGCTCTGATAGCGAGTCTCCCGCTCCTTGCTGATGGCCCGGCCAATGATTCGCTTAAGTTCAGGGGCCAATTTACCTTGCGGTTCGAAAGCGGGCGGGTGATATAATATCTCTTCAAACAGCTGCTCCGGCGTCTCGCCCCGCCACGGCAAGAGGCCCGTCGCCATTTCATACAGAACTACCCCCAGGGAGAAAATATCGCTGCGATGGTCCAGGTCTTCTTCCCCCAGCACCTGCTCGGGCGACATGTAAGATACAGTGCCAAAGCCAATGTCCGTTCTCGCGATCGTGTGTCCCGCAGTCCTATGTGGCTGCTCCCGCACAGGACGCTCCATGGTAACCTCCGGAACGGATGTGTAAGAAATTGAAGTGATTTTTGCCAACCCAAAATCCAGTACTTTTACCTCTCTCCGTGAAGTAACAAAAATATTGGCCGGCTTAATATCCCGGTGAACGATCCCGGCCGAGTGCGCCGTAATGAACGCGTCGGCAATCTGTATCCCCAGATCCAATACTTCGCGGGCGGCCAGCGAGTGGCCACTAATCTCGTGCTTCAAGGTGTGGCCCGATAGAAACTGCATGGCGATGAACGGGGAGCCGTCATACTCGTCGATTTCGTAAACGGTGCAGATATTGGGGTGGTCAAGCGCCGACGAAGCGCGAGCTTCGCGCTCTATACGTTTCAAGGCTTGGCGGTCGTAGGAGGGGCGGCCTTGCTGTCCAGGGCGCGCCGAGCAAAAGTCAGGCTCCGCGTCGAGCAAAAATTTGAGGGCCACGAAACGATTCAATTTCGTGTCATGGGCTTTGTAAACAACGCCCATCCCCCCATCTCCAAGTTTCTCCAGGATGCGATAATGGGAAATCAGCTTGCCGGTTAGGCTGAGATGTAGGCTGGTTAGGCTAATAGTGGCTCGGTCCTCCTCAGCCATCAACTGCGCCACTACTTCCAGAGCGGATGATTCGATAAAATGTTCGGACTCTTCCTCATAGGCCAACATGGATTCAATTTCGCGGCGCAGCGGTCCATCGTCGCCACACTCTTCGTCCAGTAGCGTCTGCCGCTGCGCTACATCCCTTTCGGATGCCGCGCGGAACAGGTATTGAAGCCGCTGCCAGCGATGGTCATCTATTATTGCCATCGCTGGATTCCAGTTCGCGCAACAACCAGTGCTTCGCGAATTTCCAATCCCGCTTCACTGTATCCTCGGAAATCTTGAGTGCATCCGCAGTCTCCGCGACGCTTAAGCCGCCAAAGAAACGCAATTCGACAACGTGGGCTTTTCTTGGGTCAATCTCGGCCAGATGCTCTAGGGCCCCATCCAAAGCCACCATGTCCGCACCGCGGACTCGCGCCACAAATAGCTTTTCGTCGAACGTAACTTGCAAGGCCATGCCGCCGCGTTTTGCATAAAGCCGCGACCGCGCGTAGTCAGTCAGGATTCGGCGCATCAGACGGGCGCAAACCGCGAAAAAGTGGCCTCGATCCTGCCAATCAATGGACCGGAGGNNTTCTGCGCTTCTCTAGCCATATACCGCTGGGCCGCAAGCCGTAATTCATTGTAAATTAAGGGGGTTAAGTCATCTAATGCCCGTTCGCTTCCTTCGCTCCAGCGGTGCAACAATCCGGTTATTTCTCGCGGCGCGCTCGTGTTCATAGCATCCGTCGGCATTGACAGCCACCAGCCACAGTCCTCGGGGAATACTATCCCGCCGTGTTTCAGGAGGGAATTCGCAAATCCTACCTCAAACGCCAATTATCACAGATTACCGTTCAAAATTCTTATTCAACTCTTTCCTGAAGCCTGCACCCTTTTGCCCGGTTTTCCCGCTATACCTAGTGGACGATGCGTGAGAGCATTAAACCAGCATCGCGAACCCTTCAGGGAGACAACCCATGCGCCTGACCTTGAGCCTACTGTTTCAAATCATAATCTTGCTTTTAGCCGGCTTGGCGTTTCGACCACTGGCACAAGCTCAGGAATTCGTGACCCCGCCGTTTTATCCCTCGGTGGGCCTGCAACCCAATTACATCGCCACGGGCGACCTCAATGGCGACGGCAAAGTGGATATTGTTCTATCGGATTATTATTCGTCCGAAATCAGTGTGCTGATTAATAAGGGGGACGGGACCTTCCAGCGAGCCGTAACCTACAGTATTGGCCAGGACATTTCGGGAGCGGAGGATGTACAAGTGGGCGATTTCAACGGCGACGGCAATCTTGACATTGCCGTTGCCGCTGACGATACCCCCTTTGGAACTGGGGGCATCAGCGTCTTGCTAAACAACGGCGACGGCACTTTTCAATCCGCGGTTTACTACTCCTCTGATGGCCAGGACGCAAGAGGCGTTGCCATAGGCGATTTCAATGGCGATCATAAGCTGGATATTATGGTCACGAACATCACATCGAGCACCGCGGCGGGCTCAATAGTGGTTCTGTTGGGAAACGGGGATGGGACGTTTCAGCCCGGCATCGTAACCGATACTGCCGCTTTCGCCGAGATGGCGGAGGCGGCGGATTTCAACAAGGACGGCAAGCTGGATGTCGCGGTCATTGACGGCAATGGCCTGGAGATTTTCTTGGGCAAGGGAAATGGCACATTTCAACCCCCCATAACTTATCTGGATATGGGGGGCAGCTTTACCTCTCTCGCTATCGGAGATCTGAATAACGACGGCAATCTCGATATTGTGACCGGCGGGGAAATTTATCTGGGCGTTTTCCTCGGAAACGGCAACGGCACGTTTCAACCGGAAGTGACCTACACCATTTCGTCTCAGGGCCAGAAAGGTGTTGCATTGGCCGACTTGAATGGCGATGGAAAGCTCGATGTCATCACCAACGAAGCCGCCGTGCTTTTTGGCAATGGAGACGGCACTCTCCAGCCGCCTACCGTCTATGCTCCGGGGAATACGCCTTTCGGCGTTGCCACCGCTGATTTCAATGGTGATGGCCATCCGGACGTTGCGATCGCGCTTGATACTTCAGTGAACACGCTTCCCGGGGCCGCAAGCATCCTGATAAATAATGGAGATGGAACGCTCAAAGCCTCGGTCGTGACGCTGGCTAATATTGCTTTCGCTGGGTCACCCCTCGTAGGCGGAGATTTTAATCATGATGGTAAGTTTGATTTCGCGGCGCTCCTTGCGGTGGACGGCAGCGCTGGCGTCTATTTAGGCAATGGGGACGGCACATTCCAGCCGCCATTGCTTACCGGCGGATTAGCCTTTCCCACTTCCATGGCCTCGGCGGATTTTAACGGCGACGGAAATATTGACTTAGCAGTCGGGGAAGAAGAAATTGACAAAGTCGCCGTCCTACTGGGAAATGCCGATGGAACGCTTCAGCCACCGGTTTTCTACAGGCTGGCCGGGCCCTCGGTGCAGGAAGCCACGGGGGACTTTAATGGCGACGGCAAGCCGGACATCGCCGCCCTGGTAGTTTCGGGAAAAGTGCAGGAAGTAAGCCTTCTGATCAATACCGGCAATGGAACTTTTGTAGCCGGATCAAACACCCCTGTTGGTGAAAACGCGGCGGCTATTGTGGCCGGGGATTTTAACGGAGACGGCAAACTCGATTTGGCGGTGGCCAACGTCCGCGCCTCAAATATTGAAGTTTTTCTGGGTAATGGCGATGGCACCTTTCAGGCCGGGGTTGACTATCCTATTCCGACTGGACTACCCATCAACCCCACACTCGAAGCCGCTGACATGAACCACGACGGCAAGTTGGACTTGGTGGTTCACTGTATCGCGCCCAACGGCATTCTATTGCCTATTGATAGTGTGGACATTTTATTGGGCAATGGAGATGGCACGTTCCAGGCCCCAGTGTATAACTTATATATTGGCGCCAACTTTGCGATTAGTGACTTTAATGGCGACGACAATCTCGACGTGGCGGGAGCGGGTGGTGATTTGCTTGTTGGACTCGGCACTGGCGGCGTTAACCTACAGGGATCCATTGAGTATATTACCGGAGCGACCGCCGCCTTGGCTGGTGATCTCAATGGCGACGGCGCCCCAGATTTGGTACTTACTACTCCTACGGGATATACCGCGCTTTTGAATGTGGGCGGCACCTTCGACACATTGACAAGCTCGCCGAACCCTTCGGACTATCGCCAGCTGGTTACGTTTACAGATACAGTCACTGCCAGCGTCTCCGGAGCGCCGGGTGGCGTCCCCACGGGGACGGTTACCTTCAAAGATGGCACAAACACAATTGCGATAGTTACCCTGCAAAATGGCGAAGCGAATCTTACTACCTCTCGCTTAACTCTCGGAGCTCACTCCATTACTGCCGCCTATTCCGGTAATGTGAGCTTTAACCCCAAGGTATCCGCACCGCTCACTCAAACAGTGATTGGCCCCATGGCCGAGCTGTCACCATCAAAACTGAATTTCGGCAAAGTCAAGGTTGGTGGTAATAGCCAGCCGCAAACCGCCACACTAACCAACTCGGGGACCGCTCCGCTGGACATTAAGTCCATCGCAATTTCCAGCGATTTTATTCAGACTAATAATTGCCCGGGCAGTCTGGCGCCGACCGCTACTTGCACCATCAGTGTAATCTTCACGCCCACCCGGGACGGAGCATTGCAGGGCGATGTGTCTTTCACCGATAACGCACCCGACAGTCCGCAGAAGATCTTGATGAAAGGGATGGGCGTCCAGTAGATCGGGGCGAATTGGCTCTATGTGGCGCTCGGCCCAAAGCCCGAAGATGGCGCCGCGGGTCTCACCGTATGCGCGGCCAACGCGAAAACTTCTTTGCTTCCCGGTGCTGCTCCCATACAATTGGAGGTTCTTTACGGATCGGGGGGATAATCCGCATGAAGAATGCCTTGGTTTTGTATTTGAAAACATCGCGGGTATTGCTGGTGACGGTTCTGGCGCTGGTACCATCGCTGCATGCGCAGCAGCCAAACGCCGCGACAGACCGCATCGCGCNNGCGCGCAACTGTCCGCGGACGACCGCAAAATTACGGCCGAAGTAAAAGACCACAACGAACTGATGAAGAATTTAGAACATCTCTCGGACGAAATCGGCCCGCGCCTTACCGGTTCGCCAAATCTCGATAAAGCCAGCCACTGGGCAGAGCTGAAATTCAAGGATTACGGAATGGATTCTGTGCGCCTGGAACCATGGCAAGTCGCCCATTCTTGGACGCGCGGAGCCATCGAAGGGCGAATCGTCAGCCCGATAGAGCACCGGCTANNGCGGCGGGAACAAGCGGAGGAGTTACAGGACCAGTCGTTTACCTCAAGGCGACCAAGCCCGAAGATCTCGCCCAGTACAAGGGAAAGCTGAAAGGGGTCTACCTGATCATGTTCGCTCCCCACGATCTGGAGCCGCCGATCAATCCAATGCTGGTTCCGTTCGGCGATTCAATCGTGCCGCTCAATCAGCCCAAGAATGTGGCTGGCCCGGCGATGGGGCAGCAGTTTTTCCGCTTCATGATGGCGGCTTTTCAGTTCGCGGGCGCGGAAGGCGCGGCGGGCATTTTGATGTCGTCGGATAAGAAATACGGAATCCTGAACATGTTCAGTGTTGGCGGCCCGATGTATTTTGAAAACCCCCTGCCGACAGTGATGCTTTCCTGGGAAGACTACAACCTCATCTGGCGGTTGATGGCCCATCATCCTGTTCAACTCGAACTCAACATCCACAATTCGTTTGGCGGTCCCGTGGACGTATACAACACCGTGGCGGAAATCAAAGGGTCGGAAAAACCTGATGAAGCAGTCGTCCTCGCGGGACATTTGGATTCATGGGATCTAGGCACCGGCGCAACTGACAACGGAACTGGCGCAATGGCCGTGTTGGAAGCGGCGCGGGCGCTAAAAGCCGCCGGCTTGAAACCGAAACGCACAATTCGCTTCATACTTTTTACCGGCGAGGAGCAGGGGCTGGTCGGCTCCAGCAAATACGTGGGCGCTCACAAGGCCGAACTACCGAACATTTCGGCGGCATTGATTCATGACACCGGCACGGGAAAAGTGCTCAGCATTGGAATGATGGGAAATTACCAGGATCGCGAAATGATGGACGAAGTTCTTGCGCCGCTTCATATCCTGGGCGGCGATTTATCCCTCGACGAGCCCAGTCTTCGTGAAATGAACGGCAGCGATCACGTGTCATTCGACGACGCGGGCGTGCCCGGATTCTGGGTGATCCAGGACCCGGCGGACTATGCGCTTACGCATCATTCGCAGGCCGATACGTTTGACCGTGTAAAAGCCGACGAACTGACCCAGGGCGCTGAAGTACTGGCGGCCTGGGCCTACAATGTCGCTCAAATGCCCGACCTCTTTCCGCGCAAACCTGCACCAGTACAATCGCCCGCATCGTCCGGTCCACCGTCAGGCGCGTCTGGGCCCACTCAGAAGCGGTAATTGCGTGAACAGGCGCATGGCGTGGTGGGTCGTATCAGGCTGAGCGGCGCATTATAAATAGAACCGAATGCGAGCCGTCGTCCAGCGCGTGAGCCGCGCCAGCGTCACCTTTGGTGGCGCGGTTGTGGGCGCAATTGGCCCCGGTCTGGTGGTATTGCTGGGCGTGGGACATTCCGACACTTTTGACACGGCTGCGGGAATGGCGGAAAAAATTGTCCGTCTTCGCATCTTTGCGGACGAGCAAGGTAAAATGAACCGCTCGCTGTTGGATAGCGGCGGTGCCTTATTGGCCGTCTCGCAATTCACGCTCTATGGCGATGTCCGGCGCGGGCTCCGGCCCGGCTTCGATCAAGCTGCGTTACCGGAAAAGGCTGCTGCGGTCTATGAAGAGTTTGTCACGTGCGTTCGGTCTCATGGAGTAATCACTGAAACAGGAATCTTTCGCGCCGAAATGTCCGTGAATATCGTCAACGAAGGCCCCGTAACCATCCTCCTCGATTCTGAAAAGCAGTTCTGAGCGTCCCTTATGATATTCGACACCAGGAGCCCCCCCCCCCGGGGGNNTCTCCCGCCGATATCCAGCAACTGGCCGAGCTGGCCAATCAACTCAGCTATTCCTCCACACCGGAGCAGGTCACCGTGCGGTTACGCGCCCTGCGGCAATCGCAGGAACAGGCCGTGCTCGTAGCCGCCGATACGCGAGACCAAGCGATTGGATTTGTCCACGTGCAGGTGCGCCATGCCATCGAGCATGATTCGCGGGCAGAAGCGGTCGCGCTGGTGGTGAATGAACAAATTCGTTCGCGTGGTGTGGGCCGCCTGTTGATGGAGGCGGCGGAATCGTGGGCCCGCGCACAGGGAATGACCACGATTGTGCTTCGTTCGAATGTAATGCGCGATCGCGCCCATAGTTTCTACGAACGCCTCGGCTATCGCCATACGAAATCGCAGAAGTTCTTTATCAAGGAATTCACGCCGAAAACGGGTACTTGACCAGCGCCAACTCGCGCTACGGGCCCGCCGTCGTGCATGTAACTCCGTTGTCTCGCCCGATTGTCGTTTTGGAGATTATATCGTAATACGATATAATTGATAAATGACTGGAGCCTCTCAATACCGGATTGACTACACGGCGTTGGCCCAGTTCCGCTATGAGATTCGGCGATTCCTGAATCTCAGCGAGAAAATGTCCCAATCCACCGGCCTGGAGCCGAAGCAGCATCAGGCTCTCCTCGCGCTCAAGGGCCTTCCGCCTGCCGCCGAGGCCTCCGTAAGTGCTCTCGCCGGGCGAATGCTCCTGCGTCACAACAGCGCTGTCGAACTCGCCGACCGCCTGGAATCTCGTGGTCTTTTGCGCCGTGCCGTCAGCCCCACCGACGCACGCCAGGTATTGTTGCAGCTTACTCCGCGCGGGAATCGTGCCCTGGAGAAAGTATCCCGGCCTCATCAGATGGCCCTCCAAACCACCGGGCCCCTGTTGATTAGCGCCTTGCAAGTGGTTTTGCAACGGGCCTCGCGCAAGACCGCCCGTGGCCGCGCCCAGTGCCACATTAGACCGAGGGCCGCAACTCAACTGGCGATTACCCAGCGCGCGTTGCCCCGGCGAGGGACACGCCAACGGCCGGTGACGCCACAAAAAAAAGGAGATCACTGATGGCTGCTGAACAATATGAGCAGGCCATGACCGATTCGCGAATGGCCAAGCCTCCGGCTGCGGAAAAGGCCGCCACGTATCGCCTTACCATGATCTCCGCGTTGGCTGCGCTGGTCGGCATTCTCGCCGGACTAATCGCCTACATTCTCTACGGCTTAATTGGCCTAGTTACCAACCTCGCCTTTTACCACACGTGGTCATTCCATTTCCGCAGCCCCGAACACAATCAACTTGGCCTGTGGGTCATTCTGATTCCGGTCATCGGCGGCCTGATTGTCGGCGTGATGGCCAAATATGGCAGCGACAAAATCAAAGGCCATGGCATTCCAGAAGCGATGGAAGCAGTTCTGACTTCGCGTAGCCGCATTGAAGCCAAAGTCGCCATTCTCAAACCCCTTTCCGCGGCAATCGCCATTGGCACCGGCGGCCCGTTTGGCGCGGAAGGCCCTATTATTCAAACCGGCGGCGCTGTCGGCTCCCTGGTTGGCCAGTTCCTCGCCACCACCGCATCGGAACGCAAAGTATTGCTGGCCTGCGGTGCCGCCGCCGGTATGGCGGCCACCTTTAACACTCCCATTGCCGGCGTAATCATGGCCATTGAACTGCTGCTCTTTGAATTTCGCGCGCGTTCATTCATCCCACTGGTGATTGCCAGCGTCCTGGCCACCAGCGTACGCACGGTTCTGTTGGGCCAGCATTCCATGTTTTCCATGCAGGGCGCACAATTCGACGTCCTCCATGGTTTGCCCTGGTACATCGTGCTGGGAATTTTATGCGGCGGCGCGGCCATCGGTTTCACGAAGTTGCTTTACTGGGTGGAAGACCAATTCGAGAAATTGCCTGTAAACGAGTTGTGGCATCCCGCGATTGGCGCGCTGGGGCTGGGTATCATTGGATATTTTGTGCCGCGCGTGCTGGGCGTGGGCTACGACACAATTTCCGACATCCTCAATAACAGCCTGGCGCTCAAAATCCTGCTATTGGTCGCGATATTCAAAGCTCTCGCGCTGGTAATTTCGCTGGGTTCGGGAACATCCGGCGGATTGCTGGCGCCCATGTTCATGTCCAGCGCGGCGCTNNCTGGCCGGGAGCTTTCGCGCTGGTGGCCATGGCCGCCGTGTTTGGCGCGGCATCGCGCGCGACTTTCGCGTTCATCGTCTTCGCGTTCGAAATCACCCACGACTACAACGCCATTCTGCCGCTGATGCTGGCCTGCGTAATTGCCGACCTCATCGCCATCCATTACCTGCCCACTTCGATAATGACCGAAAAGCNNGGCCGTGCTCGAAATGGTCAAAGTCGGCGAAGTCATGCGGCGGGATATCCCCACGATTCCGCAGGCCATGACCGTCTCGGAATTAACCGAGCGCATGGGCCGCGGCGAGCCGGAGTTTCAATTGACTCAGGGCCTTCCCATCGTTTCACCCGATGGCGCGCTGGCCGGCGTAGTGACCCAGAGTGACTTGCTCCGCGCCCTGCGAAGCGAGGACGGCGGAAAACTGACTGTGCTGGAAGCGGGCAGCCGCCCTCCCATCGTCGCCTACCCCGACGAATCCGCGCTTACCGCCCTGATGCGCATGTTGGAGCGCGACATTGGCCGCCTCCCCGTGGTGGAAAGGGCCGACTCATCCCGGATGGCCGGTTATGTCAATCGCTCAAGTATTTTAGGCGCCTACTCACGCCGAATCGGGGAAGAAGGTATCCGCGAGCATGGCTGGCTCCATAAATGGATGGCTCGCTCGTAGGGTCTCGCTCCCACGCAAATCGTCGTTAGCTTAAAAATACCCGTTGACTTGAAACTGCTGCCGCGCGCCGTTGAGATGGTAAACGCCTCTGTATTTTAACTGGACGGATAACACAAACAGATTCGGGGGCGGTTACACAAAGGTATTGGTTTGCAACTCAAAGGGGGCCGGATGAACTATGGGAACAGGCGAGGTAGGTTTCAGTGGCGACGGCCGGTCCGCCACCTAAGTTTCATTACCTGTCGGCCGTCCGGGTTGGTTTGTGCGTCGGAAGGGTTGGCCCCTAGCGTCTTTGACTAAACGTACGGTGTCAGCCTCTACATTATGATGCCGCTGCTGCTGCTGCCTGCCGCCTATCCGCCGCTCGATACCCGCTTCCTCACCCTGTATTAGAATTGAGATGTCCACCGGAGCCGCGGCTGAAGGATCCGTGGACCGCCGGACGAAACCGATCAATTAACATGGTAATCACCGAGATATTCCGTTCCATCCAAGGGGAGAGCACCCACGCCGGGCTGCCCTGCATCTTCGTCCGCCTTACCGGATGCAACCTGCGCTGCACATGGTGCGACACGGCCTACGCCTTTTACGGGGGAGCGAAACGCACCGTGGATGATGTGATGGCTGAAGTCCATTCACTCGCCGGCCCCCCCGGTCAATTCAGCGATCAATCCAACGATCAGTCCGGCTGTCCACATGTCCGCCTGGTGGAAATCACTGGCGGCGAACCCCTGCTGCAGCCGGAAACGCCCGAACTGGCCCGTCGGCTGCTGGCCGATGGCTTCACCGTGCTCGTCGAAACCAGCGGAGAGCGCCCCATCGCCGCGTTGCCACGCGAAGTGATCAAGATCATGGACGTGAAATGCCCCGATTCCGGCGAGCACGGCACATTCGATTTCGCCAATCTCGATTTCCTGAGCGCGCACGACGAAATCAAATTCGTAATTGCCAGCCGCCGCGATTACGATTTCGCCAGGGAATTTCTGGCTGCGCACAAATTGGCCGATCGAGTCCGCCAAGTGCTCTTCGCTCCCGTCGCTCCCAGTCCGGAGGGTTCGCCGTCCGGACAAAAAGGTTCATGGCCGGGACTCGAAGCCCGCGACTTGGCCGAATGGATCCTCGCCGACCGGCTTCCCGTGCGAATGAACCTGCAATTGCACAAGTTCATCTGGGACCCCGCCATGCATGGCGTGTAAGCTGTCGCCATGAACCTCGCTGACAACGCACGTGACACCACACCCGAAACACCCGCGCGGCCCAAGGCTGTAGTCCTGCTAAGCGGGGGCATGGATTCGTGCGTCACCGCTGCCATTGCCAGCCAAACCCATGAACTAGCCCTCTTGCACGCTAGTTACGGGCAACGGACGGAAACTCGCGAGCGGAGGGCGTTCGAGGAAATTGCCGATTTCTACCATGCCCGCGAGCGGTTAATCGTGCGTTTGGATGCTCTACGGCAAATTGGCGGCTCGGCGCTGACCGACCATCGCATTGCCGTTCCCGAAGCCCACGAAAACGCGCGGAGAAATTTACCGAAGACCGGGAATCGGCTTGCCAGCGATATTCCCATTACTTATGTTCCTTTTCGCAATGCTCATTTCCTTTCCGTCGCGGTGAGCTGGGCGGAGGTGATTGGCGCCTCAGCGATCTATATCGGAGCGGTGGAAGAGGACAGTTCAGGCTACCCGGATTGCCGCCCCAAATATTACCGGGCCTTTTCGGAATTGGTTCGCCAGGGCACGAGGCCTGAAACGCGCATTGAAATCGTGACGCCGGTGATAACCATGTCCAAAGCGGAAATCGCGCGGCGAGGCATTGAGTTGGGAGCGCCGCTGCATTTAACATGGTCATGCTATCAGTCGGATGGAATGGCTTGTGGCGTTTGCGAAAGTTGCCGGCTGCGGCTCCGAGGCTTCGCGGGAGCTGGATTGCAAGACCCGATTGCGTACCGCGATGACGTGGCACAATCGCATGTGGACGCGGATTGAGCGATAATCCCAGCGGCGCATAGTGTAACGAGCGATTATGAGGAGGATGCCTGACATGAGGGAATTCAAAATGACTCGCGGGTCACTGATGGCGATGGTGGCGATGATTGTGGCGCTAGCCTGGTGTGGCGCGGCTGGCGCGCAAACCAATGCGCGGATTTCGGGCGCGGTGATTGATTTGGATGGCAACCCCTATCCCGGCGTCGTGGTGACCATGACCGATATCAGTACCCACCAAACCCTCGTAGCTAAGACCGATAAAAACGGGAAGTTCGTGCAATTGGGATTGAAGGGCGGGATCTGGTCATTGAATTTCAAGGATCCGGCGAAACCGGAAGTGGACCACACTCAGGAATATCAAGTGGATATTGACAAAGACAACCAAGTCATCATGAATTTCAAGCAAATGGTTGATGACTATAAGAAAGCCCACCCGGTGGATAAAGAACCCGCCGCCGTTCAATTCAAGAATATGAAACAGCATTTTGACGCGGGGTCGGCGGCCCTGACCTCTTATAACCAGGATCATGACAAAATGGCCACCACCCCCGCTGCGGATAAGGCAGCTCTCACCCAAAAAATGGCGGCGGAATGCCAAACAGCCGCAACGGAATTCGCGGAGGCGGAAAAAGGGGTTGGCCCGAAGGACACTAAGAACCATGCGGTAATTCTCGGCAAGGAAGGCGTAGCTCTCGAATGTGCGGGGAAATTCGCCGAAGCCGCAGACACCTTTCAGAAGGCCATTAGCATCACTCCCGAGGCCCTGTATTATTCCGAGATGGGAACCAGTCTCGCCAAGGCCGCCATGGATCAACCCGGCATCACCGACACTCAATTGGATGATATCCTGGCCAAGGCCACGGCCGATTGTGATCGGACAGCCACCCTCGACCCCACCAAGGCCGGCGTTTGCTGGCGCAATTTGGGAATCGTCTTTTACAACAAGGGGCGGATGAAGCAAGCCACGGTGCCTTTTCAGAAGACCACCGCCGCCGATCCCACCAATGCTGATGGATGGTATTTCCTCGGTAGCGTTCTGCTAAACCAGATGGATTCGAAACAGCAGGGCACCAAGATTACCTACATCATCGAGCCCGGAACCCAGGAAGCCTTCCAAAAATATCTTGAGCTTGCGCCCTCTGGACCTCACGCGGCCGAGGCCAAGTCCGCGCTGGATACCGTCGCCTCTTTGCAGGGAAGCGCTGATTCCACGGTAGTAAGCAATAAGAAAAAACACTAATACGCCCGTTTCATTGCGGCTAACTCCCCCAGACTTGCGCCGCCCGCCACGGGATTGCTTACCCTATGGCCTCGGCGGCTGGGAACTTTTCGACCCATTACGGGTTAAAGTGTATGGACTAGGTTGGGCGGTTCGCAGTTATATAGGGCTGTATTTGGGCATTCGATCCTAGCGTCCGGCGCGGGCGCACTCTGCTAAAAACCAAGAATCAAGACCCCCAAAAGGGGTTCAAGAGGCTCCTATGAAGATAGAGAAACTTACATTGAAGAATCACCGTTTGCCGGTGCTGTTATTGCCGTTGCTTTTTGTGGCACCGCTCTTCGCGCAGGATTACCCTCAAGGCGGGCAGCAGGATACCCAGCAAAACGTTCAACAGAATTCACCGCAAAACGGGCAGCAGGATATCCAACAAGGCGCGCAGGCCGATCAAAATAATCCCCCCAGCCGCGCTGCGAGGCTCAGCCAGTTTCAAGGAAAGGTCTCGCTTCAGCCATCCGGTGAAACCGATTGGTCGGCGGCGGGACAAAATGACACATTGACATCGGGCGACCGGATTTATTCCGACGCGAATTCGCGTGCCGAGCTGGAGATTGGCTCGCTCGCGGTGCATATTTCGCAGCTGACTGACGTAACAGTTGTCAACCTCAACGATCAACTGGCGCAATTCGGCATCGCACAGGGGACCGTGCAGATAAGCGTTTTTCATCTGTCTGACGGCAATACCGTGGAATTGGATACGCCCAATGGAGCTCTAACTTTACAATCTCCCGGATCCTATCGCGCGGACGTTGATACAACGAACGGCAATACGCTTGTAAGCGTTTATCGCGGCAGCCTGCTGGTCAGTGGCGGCGGCGCTTCACAAACCGTTAGTCAGGGGCAGGCCGTGCAACTTACGGGATCCGACCAGGTTCAGGTGGCGAATGCCTCGTTGGCGCCGAGTGATGATTTCGAAAGCTGGGTGCAGGGTCGCGACCATAGCATTACCTCAGCCCGCTCCGGCAGCTATGTAAGTCCCAACACGCCTGGCGTGGAAGATCTAGATCAGTATGGCCAATGGCAGACTGGCCCGGACGGTCCCGTTTGGTATCCCAACGGTGTTGGGACTGGGTGGGTACCCTACAGCGTCGGACGCTGGGCATGGGTTGAGCCGTGGGGATGGACATGGGTGGATGCGGCGCCGTGGGGCTATGCCCCGTTTCATTATGGCCGCTGGGGATTTTACGGTAGCAGATGGGGATGGGTTCCCGGTCCAATCGGAGTCCGGCCCTTTTATTCACCCGCGCTTGTAGCTTTCGTCGGCGGCCCGGGTTTCTCGGTGGGGTTCGGCGTAGGCGCCGGCGGCTTTGGCCTTTCCGCTTGGTTCCCGCTGGGTCCGCGCGATCCCTTTATTCCGTGGTATCACTACGGTCCTGGGTATTTGCGCGCGGTGAATGTCACTAATATACGTAACGTCACCAACTTCAATGTCACGAACATCCAAAATGTTCATTATGCCTACAGAACCACCGCCGTAACCGCGGTGAATGCTGAAACATTTCGCAGTGGAGCTTCCGTCCAGCGGGGCATCGTCAAAGTGACACCCCAGCAAATGGCCCAAGCTCAAGTAATTGCCCATCCGGATGTAAATCCGGCAAAGAGTGCGATGGTTAACCATCCGGTGGCAGCCCCTAAAGGCGCTCCGCCGTCCACCTTTGCAGGCGCGACACGGTCTGCCCAACCGGGCACAACGGCTCGTAGTTCTATGCCAATTTCCCGGTCCCAACCGAGCAACGCGGGCACGGCTCCAGCATCTTCTGTGGCGCATACAACGCCTGCTCCAACCACATCGCGGGCGCCCTACGTAACCAAGAGTCAGCCACCGCCGCAAAAGCCTTCCTTTGACTCGCGTCAGCAGGCGATGAGCGCTCATCCAGGCCGGCCATTGGAACCACAGCAACTAGATAATCTCCGCAGTGGCAAACCGGCTGGCCCTTCACAGGATCGGGAGCTCGCTCCCCATGGCGGGCAGACTCGCCCGGCGCCACGGCCCGCCCCACCTCAATCACACAACGGTAAGCGACCTTAATCAGGAATCAGGCTGATTGAAAATAGCCGGCTGCTAGTAGAGGGCCGGCTTCTTTCTGTCGTGCCAGAATATGGTCATTTTCGGACTTACCAGGCATTGGAATATGGGGTCCGTCGGCTGGCTTGTCGTGGCCCCATAGTGTTAAGGCCCGTGCGAACTGGGCTTTTCTCATGTATCTTCAGGGGATGTCCGCCAGCCAAACACAACCCACTCCACCCAGGAGTTGGATCTCGCACAACCCCGCGTCCCTGGCGGGGGATTTGGCTTCTGTGCCTCTGTCCCTTTCCGTCGTGATGCCCGTCTACAACGAACGAAGCTTTATCGAAGAGAGTCTTTGGCGCGTATTGGACACACGCTTGGCCAGTGAAATCATTGTAGTAGACGATGGCTCGACCGATGGCACCCGGGATTTGCTTCTCGACTGGAACCGGCGCAAAGAAACAGGTGAGACGGAAGTGGCGATTCAAGATGGCAGAGGGCGGATTGATCTTTCCGCGCTGCGGTTCGCATTCCTCGAACGTAACCGTGGAAAGGGCGCGGCCCTGGCGCGAGGATTTGCGCTTGCAACGGGCGCCATCATCATTATTCAGGATGCGGACCTGGAATACGATCCCCGCGATTACCCCAGACTTCTTGAACCAATCTGGGACGGGCGCGCCGACGTGGTCTTCGGATCGCGCTTTCTCGGCGGGCCGCAGCGGGTTCATTTCTTTTGGCACTACGTGGGCAATAAGTTCCTCACCCTGCTTTCCGATATGATTACCAATCTCAAGATTTCCGATATAGAAACCTGCTACAAGGCGTTCCGCCGCGAAGTTCTAAATGGCGTGCGCTGGCAATCCAGCCGTTTCGGTTTTGAGCCCGAATTCACCGCCAAGGTCGCGCGCGGCGGTTGGCGTATATATGAGGTTCCTATCTCCTATGCGGGGCGTTCTTATGAGGAAGGGAAGAAAATCACCTGGCGCGACGGAGTGGCCGCAATTTATGCCATAGTCCGTTATGGATTATTCGACTAGAATAATTGGTAGCAGGAGATTTCCTGGCGCCGCCTGTCGCGCGATGCAAGGCCGTTAGATAAATGCCCGAAATCACCCTCGAAAGCGTGTTGGTTGCCGGCCCGGATCAGGTATCCGCTGACTTGGGCGGAGATGCCGCGATTCTCCAGCTAAAGAACGGCGTCTATTACAGCTTGGATCCCGTGGGCGCGCGCGTGTGGGCGCTCCTCAAAAAGCCGCAGCGCGTCGGCGACATCGAATCCATCCTCCTGACCGATTACGACGTGGATGCGGCTCAATGCCAGCGCGACCTTTTTGAGTTGCTGGAAAAATTGGTCAACGCGGAGCTGGTTCAGGTGAGTCCGGGCGCGTCTCCCGTCCGGGAGTCCTTCACCGCCCCTGAACCACCAGCATGACACCATGACACTATGGCAGCGGTACCGCCGCCTCAACCAGAATGAACGCCGAGCCCTGCACCATTCGTTGCTTGCCTTGCCTGTCATATCGCTGGGATTACACCTGACGAGCTTTCGACGTTGGCAGCGGGCTTTGAGCCACCTTTCCCCAGCGCCGCCTCCCCAAGCCCTGCCTACTTCCGATTCCGAATGGGGACCGGCACGTACCGTCGCGCGAATGGTAGACGCTGCCGGCCGTCACGTGTGGCCCCACACTCGCTGCCTGGAGCGTTCCCTGACGGCATGGTGGCTACTGCGGTGGAAAGGCCTACCCGTGAACCTTCGCATTGGGGTTCGCAAGAACAACGGCATATTGCAAGCCCACGCATGGCTGGAAATTTCCGGCGTCGTATTGAACGATACGGCTGAAATTTATCGTGGCTATACCGCCTTTGAGCGCGCAATTGATTCCACCCGGCGATCAGCCGCGCCGCTCCAGCCGCCGGCATGAGCGGCATCATCGCGCTAATAAGCAGCGCAGCGACGTACGGCGCTGAAAGTAGCTCCGGCTCTGCAGGCCCTTCACAAACGTGGGAAGCCGCTCTCGTTGAATCTCTGCTGCAATCGATGGCCTTTCGCGGACCTGATAAACAGAATTCAGTCGCCTGCGATTCGGCCTGGCTGGGGCATGCCCTATTGCGCACGGATAATTTCCAAATTGAAGTTCCACAACCCTGCTCGCTTGATGGTGTCACCTGGATCACGACCGATGCTCGAATCGACGGGCGCGATGAGCTGATTCACGCGCTGCACTCTTCGACTGGTCTGCGCCCGGGGGAATTGGGCAATTCCAGCGATGCGCAACTGATCCTGCACGCCTATCACGCCTGGGGACAAGGCTGCGTTGAACATTTGATGGGCGATTTCGCGTTCGCCCTTTGGGACGGCCGCCAACGCTCCTTGCTGTGCGCCCGCGATCATTTCGGAATTAAGCCGCTTTACTATGCGAAACACGGCGGCGGATTTGTGGCCGGCAATACGCTCCAAACCCTGTTGCAACTGCCGGAGATTTCCGGGGAACTGAACGAAACAGCCATTGGTGATTTCCTGCTGTTTGGCTTTAACCAGAGTTGCGAAACTACTTTTTTTGAGAGCATCCAACGCCTGCCCGCGGCCCATGCGCTATGGTGGCAGGCCGGCGAACTTCGCATTTGGCGCTATTTCAATCTTTACGACGCCGTCCCGGATAGCCCCTTTCGGCGCAGCGAGGAATGTATCGAGAAGTTTTCCTTGCGATTTCAGCAGGCTGTCAGAGATCGGTTGCGCGATGGCCGGGCATCTCTGCTAATGAGCGGAGGTTTGGACTCCACAAGCGTGGCAGCTACCGCAGTCAGCGCGTTTGCGGGGACGAACCAATGCGCTGATTTGAAGGCTTTCACCGCAACCTACTGGGAGGCTTGTGGTGACTTTGAAGCGGAATTTGCAACCCTGGCTGCCAATGCGCTCCACATTCCTCAACGGATTCTTTCGGGCGATGGTTACCCCCTCTTCGCGCGAGCACAAGAGCGGGCCTCGACGCGGCCTGAGCCTGTGGATGAATCCTTGGGGGCATTTGACGACGATTTCCATCGCGCCGCTGCCGCGCATACCCGCGTGGCGCTGGACGGCGAAGGAGGGGACATCGGCTTTCATCCCCAGGCTGGACCATATCTGCTTAGTCTGCTCAAGCGTTTTCAACTCACGCGAGCGGCTTCGGGTATTTGTTCGTCATTGTGGCATTGCAAGCGGCCACCGAAGCTGTTATTGGGTCTTCGCCGCAAGGCCCCGAATCGCGATTCGTCGGAAATGCCCAAGTGGCTCAACCCCACGTTTGTAACGCGCAATGGGTTGGCCGAGCGCTTGCACGAATTCTCGCGGCCGGCATTCCCACCGGCGGCCAATCTCTCGGGTCGCCCAGCGGCCCATGCGGCGCTTGAGGGTAATTTCTGGACGTCGCTTTTTGAAAGCGCCGATCCCGGCCCCACTGGAATCCTCATGGAAACGCGGCATCCGTTCTTTGACGTGCGCTTGCTTTCCTGGCTCCTGGCGTTGCCCCCGATTCCCTGGTCCGTGGACAAATACCTGCTCCGTCAGGCAATGCGGGGCCACTTGCCCGACCCTGTGCGGCTGCGCCCTAAGGCGCCTCTGGCGGTAAATCCCGTGGTCGCATCGGCACGAAGGAACGGGGTCTCCAATTTCAACCAACTAGCTTTTACCGAAGAAGTTATGCAATATGTTTCACCAGAGGAATTTTTCCCCATTGATACAGGTGGGGATGAGGATACGATGTTTAGGAAATTTCGGGCCATAAGTTTGCAATTCTGGTTGCAAAGCAGCGGTCATCTGAAGTATAAAAAAGCGCTGGGAGGAATCTAATGAGCAACGCTCCAAACAGTATTCCCAAAAAGGCCTACAGCAAGCCCGTTCTACGCGTTCACGGCGACATCCGCCAGATTACCGAAGCCAGCGGTTCGACGGGAAAATCCGACGGCGGTTCCAAGACCCACAAGCGCACCGGTTAAGGCGGGCGGATCTACACTTTTCCGCCTTCTTCCCCTCCTTGAATGTCCTCCGAGGTCGCTGCGCCTGAGTTGTTTTACAAGCTTTACGGCTTCATTCTTCGCGTAAACCTGCGGTTACCCGGCCTTACACCATACCCATCGGGTTCGGGCCAATGCGGTGAACTGCGCGCACCCACCCTTGATCCTGAGATAACTTGTCAGTCCACGATCCGCGTGGAATTACATGAGTCGTCCGCGAATATCGCTCCAAGATTTTCGGAAACGGCGATTTACGTCAGCGAATACATCGGGGATTTCGGCATTCCCATCCTAAAAATATACGACCTCGGCGACGGTCATCCCTTTCAGCTGTGTTATGACGACGGAACGGAATTTCTAGTCACTCACGACGGCTGCGAAATACGCGGCACATGGCCTCCCAGCATGACTTTTGAAGACACGGTTACGTATCTCGTCGGTCCGGTGATGGGGTTCGTGCTGCACCTGCGCGGAAAGCTTTGCCTTCATGCCAGCGTAGTTGCGTTGCAAAATCACGCCATTGTACTGCTGGGCGCGGCCGGCGCGGGCAAGTCCACCATCGC
>PKXT01000275.1 GCA_003133505.1 Acidobacteriota bacterium | reverse complement strand
CACCGAGCTGTTTCCAATAGACTCCTAGGGCGAGGAGGGCTACAAAGGCTAAGATGGCATTTGTGGCGACGACCCACTTTTCGCCGGGTGTCCAGTGAACAAGACCTACTTTTTCTTCGTCCTTTGTTGCGCCGCCGCTCTCGGGTCCGGCTATCTCGCTCAGTACGCGCTCATCCTTCGCTCCGACGATAGGGGCCGATGGCGAAAATGGCCTCTGCGCAGACGCCTCCTGATCGGGCTTCCCTTCTGCGCGCTCTTTGTGCTGATCACCTTCCAAGCCGTCAATTTCCTCGTTGGCGATTAGTTTCGACGCCTGTTCATTCTGCGTTCGATGGCAAATCGCGTTGGGCAATAGTGCGCAGCCGCTCCCACTCGGCGGCGGCCCCCATGAAAAGCTCGCTATGACTCATGGATTTCGGACACTCAACAATTTTCGCCTCTCTTTCCGGTCCCTCACTATTGGCCGCGCGCTCGATGAGTTCTAAATTGTGCTTTCCGCAGCTCGGAACAACAAACCCATCGGTACGGCGAATCCAGACAACATGGCATTCGGACTCATTCGGCATTGGCATTTAGTCCCTCCTTTGCTTTCAGCGCCAGACGCTTGCGCAGTTCCGCCAGGGATCCGGCGCGCCGGCTAGAATAGCATGGGATCAAAACCGGGGATAGCGCCGTGCAGGCGCGCGGAGCGCGCGCGCCGGGGGGGGTGGGGGGACAGCCGCCCCGCGAAGGTGAACGAGCGGGCCTGAGTGCGCAAAGGCCGCGAGGTCGAGACGGCTTTGGGGTGCCCGCGACAGCGGGCACGGGTTTGAGGTGCGCGCGGTAGCGCGCCATGAGATTTTCTTTTGACTTTGCCCGCGCACGCCCTGGGGCGGGCTGGTGGGCTGTCGCCCCGAGACGCGCCAGTGGACCAGCGCGGGGCATGACGGGCAATCTTTCGCTGCGAGCATGCCTCCGCGCTGAACAAACGAATGGCACGGAGACGCCGAAGCGCGAGCGTTGAGCGCGAGAGCGGCGACGATGAGGGCGAGCCGATTTAGTTCTCGCGCGCTGCGCGATGTGGAGCGCTGGGGCGCGCGATGCCACGGCGAGCCCGGACTAGGCGCGGCGAGCGGGCCAAGGCCCGCCCTGATTTGGGTGAGCGCGGGCTTTCCCGGCACGCGCTGCGGCGCGGCATCGTCCGCGACCGCGCATCGCGTGTGGCCTGAGCGAACGAGCACAATAAGAGGGGAAGGATCGGCGCGAGCGAGCGAAGGATGCGCAAGCACCGGGCAGAATAAAGACGCGCCGCTTTGCACGGAACGCGCCAGCTGATTGCGAACGCGCGAGGACACATGGGGAAACGATTGACCGAACGCGCAAGCGCTGGCAGCGTGACGATGCGCCCTGCGGCGCAACATTGATTCCAAGCGAGGGCCAGCACCCCGCGTCCGCCGCGATAGCGCGAGGAGCGTAGCGACGAAATTGGTGCGGTGGCGCGATGAGGGAGCCGACCAACGTAATGACGGGACCGGGCGTGGCGCGTGATACGCGAATGACGAGTCATCGGAACCCAAAGATTGCGCTGTGAACTGAAATGTTGATAAATTCATGGCGTCACCGCACGGAAAAGCGTATTATGTGCGGGCCAGAGGTCTAGATCTCAAATTTCGGTTCATACCAGTGGAGGGGGCAGTGCTTAATTTTCCGGTGATTCCTGGTAGGTCGCTCTCGGAAAACTTTACGGGGGTGCCAGAGGTCTTCGCANNGCTCGCGAAGCTCCCCCGAGAATCACAGGCTTCTCTCATAACCCAATTTGCGCAAACTATCGATTCGCCTCGGATAATTGACGAAGAGAAGTTCGCCGAACGTATTGGAATTAAGGAGGAAGAGATCGGATCTCTTCTGGCTGCTGTTGGAATGGTAACGGTGGCCTTGTCGTCCACCGAAGATTCCGCTCCAAAGCTTGTTGAGGAGGCTCTTAAAGCCAAAATTGTTAGTGAATCCGATCAAGGCGCCCTTCTCAGCTTTGCGGAAATGATTGTGAAGCAGCGCGACAACTTAAAAAATGTTTTAACGGAATCTCAGACCGCATCCCGGATTCTCCCCGCCCTTGAAGATTTTTCGACTGTGGTCGATGTCAGGCCGATTATTAAAAAGGGGCAAATCACCTCTTGTATCCCTGTTGTGTTAGTGCATTTGGACACAGATATGGCCAACGAAGAATTGTGCTTTCAAATGTCCAAGAATCAGCTAAAGCAGGTTCTAGAAAGACTTAACACAACACTTCAGCGCGTTGAGCAGTTAGAGATATGGACGAAAGAGCGTTCAACAAAATAGAGGCGACGCCGAGTGTTCGATAATCCCACTTTTACAACTTGGAATATTATTTTCACTGCCATAGGCTCGATTGTGCTTTGGGGCACGTGGGGGCGGAAAAAGCTTAAGCCCTTTGTCATCTCAAGTATTGTCGAGGCTTTTTGTTCTGGGCGCCTTGCGAGCGTTATCGAGTTCGCGATTTTCATTGTCCTAGGGACAATCGTGGGCGTAGGGATCGTGAAACCTATCAACCCGGCGCAGGCGCTGACCGCTGGTCTGGCATGGACGGGGGCCTTAGCCCGACCCGATTACCAAGTGACAAAGCCGTGAGAATTTCTGGTAGAATATGAGAATTAGGAAAGGGACATGAATCCTCGCACTTACGATCGCGTGATGAACATGTGTCTCGTTGTGGCGGTTGTCTCTGCGCTTCTCTGGGGACACTTGGGCCATCTCAACCAACTGGCAGGAGTTGCCGGAATCGGATCCGGGCTCGTGGCCTTGTTTGCCTATTTTTTCAACTCAATGAGATTGGAAGCTCCGCGAAAGAACGCCGGCGGCGAATCAGTCGCGTTCACTCTGTTTGCACCAGCCCGGGCAATGGAGAATGATCTTGCTGTACTTGTGAGAACAGGAATTCAAGCTATGAATTCGAAAAAAATGATTCCCGCCACCGGCTTCGTGTTGGAAGAGGAGTTCATTACGCGGAGATTCCATAAGCAAATGTGCAAGTGGGCCACTAGGGAGGTCATCGCTCAGTGCAAGATGGCTTCATCGACCCCCCAAACCGGATATGACTTTGTTCTTTCGCCGGACGGAGAATTTACGATTCGCCCGATCACTGGTCATAAATGGGATTTGCCAGAGGATTCTAAGCTGCTTGCAAGTGCGAATTGTGGCGTTAACTAATCTCACTCATAACCCCTTGCATGTCCTCTGTTCAATCCGAACCCCGGCGGGACAGGGCTGAAACCCTAATTGCAGACCTATAGGCCATGATTAAGAGACCGGGCGGGCGCTGCCAGGGCCGGAGCATCTGATGGTGTCTTCACGCCCGCAATAGCGAACTCTGCTGCCCCCGCCGGGTCCAAGTACTGAGAGTAACTTTCCCTTATACCACTGCCAAAAACGCATCGAACGGGGTTAGAATTTGGAAGCCTTATAGGAGGCCAATGATGACAGCGGCACAAATTCCAAATCCTCGTGATTTTTTCGCAAAGACGTCATGCACAAAATGCGGTGACGTGATTGACGCGGACGAGCACAGGTTGGTGCTCATGGCTGTGGAGATGAATCCTGAGCAATATGAGCCGGATTATGTGCCTGCCGGCCCTGGGCACAGTGAGACGTGGGCCTTTTGCGATGTCTGCCTGGCGGAGATGAAAACACTCGACGTCCCTAACATTTGGCATTTAGCTAGACGGGAGTTCGCGGACGCATCAGCTGGTCCGCGTAGCGAGGATGCGAGCACGCGCTGGACGAGCCTCCCGGGGATTGCGGAAAAGCTTGCGCGAAATAGCGATGATGAGGAGTCCTCGGCGCAGGATATTGAAGATACGATCCTAACGAGCAATGAGAAGCCCACCCGCCCTGAGCCACCGAGTCAGGACGATCTGCGGTTGCGCATGGAGCGCTTTTTGGGATCGCCCGAGTCTCGGAAAATGACCGCCGATATACGGAAGGTTGCCGAGCTTTGGTGCCATGGCGCTAAGCAACGGGAGATCAGCGAGGAATTGGGGATAGATCAGGCTACTGTGTCGCGCCGCTTGGGCGAGGCTAAGCAGCTTGTGGGTGCCCATGCCCGACACGGTGCATAATTTATCGGAAAATTGTAACTCTTTACGAGTCTGCGAGATAGCAAGGATCTAATCGACATGGATGGTTGTTTTTGTGCATAATCCCCCTTATAGATAGGGGGCGGATTCGGACTATTAGCTTGGTTTAGGGCTCCTGCTCTCCTTGAGGTTGATTTCTCTGTCCCGCTGCGGTCTGGCGGGATTTTTCATTTTAGGCCGCTAATTGCGGTCTTTTTTTTGATGTATATGAGCGAAAAAACATCCCAGCAAAGGAATGAGACTTCTGTTTCCTATCTCGTCACGGAACGGTTCCGTCATGTTGGGGACGCCAAGCCCCCCGTGGTCGTCAGCAATATCGAACCGCGATCTCTGCTCGCCGACGCGCGCGAGATCGCCGCGCTGGTGGGAATGCCGGAACTGCTCGGAGCGGTGGGGTTTACCGTCAACACGCGGACGCGGCGGTGCGCTTGCATTTTGCACGGCGGCTCGAATCCTTCGGCGTTCTCTTGGACTGAGGGTGGGCTGTGGAAGTGCCACGGGTGCGGAGCTGGTGGGGACAGGATCGCGCTTGCCCAGGCCGTGAGGCATTGCGGCTTCCGCGAGGCCGTGGAATTTCTCGCGGGGCTGGCCGGGGTGGAATACCGGGCGCGACGAATTTCGCGCGAAGAGGTAGCGCGGATTCAGGCGCGGCGCGAGCGGGCCGAAGCGGCGGCCTGGCGCGTGCGGGACAGGATTGTCCGGCTGCAATCAAGATGTGCGCGTGCATTGCGCGCTGTGGAAGGGTTGCAGAGGGCAATCGGCGAACGGCTGGAAACCGAGACGACCAGCTCCAACAGTGCAGAGCAACTTTGGGAGATGCTGGCGCGGCTTGCGCCCGTCAGCGGTTCCCTCTTCGCTATTTGGGATTACATGGGACGTGCAGACATGGAGGCGCGTATTCGTTTTGTGCTGGGTTCAGGCGCGAGGCGATGCGCGGTTTTATTTGGAGATGACTCAAATGAGTCTATTGCAGCGTGACCTTATCGCGCGGGTATTGGAGCGCGACCCAGAACTTCTCGCGGAAGCTGAGGGGAGACCAGGGCGAACTGTGAGCGCTTCGCCATCTAGCCCAAAGCATTGGCCGGAACCTATCGAGCCGGATGCATTCCACGGCGTCGCGGGGGAGGTTGTGCGGATGATTGAGCCGCACTCCGAGGCAGACCCGGCGGCGCTGCTGGTTCAATTCCTCGTGGCATTTGGGAGCGCCATCGGCGGATCAGCGCACTTCGACGTGGAGCACGCGCCACACCATGCAAACCTGTTTGCCGTACTGGTGGGCGAGACGGCAAAGGGCCGCAAGGGAACATCGCTGAACCAGATTCGGAGTATCTTCCGGGGTCTGGAGCCGGAGTGGGAGCAGAAGCGAGTGGTGTCCGGGCTTTCCAGCGGTGAGGGCCTAATTTGGGCGGTGCGCGACCCCATCTCAAAGCAGGAGCGAGTAAGTGAGGGCGGGACAGGGTCTGGATACCGGACCGTAATAGAGGATGAGGGGGTGGCAGACAAGCGACTTCTGGTGGTCGAGCAGGAGTTTTCGTCGGCGCTGCGCGTGATGGAGCGGCAAGGCGCGACGCTTTCCGCCGTCCTGCGGGACGCCTGGGACAACGGTGGCCTCTCTTCGCTGACGAAAAATTCGCCTGCCCGTGCGACGGGCGCTCACATTTCCGTCTTGGCACATGTTACGAGGCAAGAACTGCGTCGCTATCTCACCGAGACAGAATCGGCGAATGGTTTTGGTAATCGCTTTCTTTGGGTATGCGTCAAGCGGAGCAAATGCCTTCCTGAGGGCGGCAGAGTAGATGCGGATTCTCTGTCGCCGGCATTGGAGCACCTGCGAGCAGCCGTCGAGTTCGCGCGACGTGCTGGGGAAATGCACCGGGATGAGGAGGCGCGCAGTATATGGGGAAAAGTTTATCCCGATCTTTCTGACGGAAAGCCCGGCCTTCTGGGGAGCGTTACGAGCCGCGCAGAGGCCCAGGTGCTTCGGCTCTCGATAATCTACGCTCTGCTGGATTGCTCCGTGGCCATCCGTGGGGAGCACTTGGAGGCGGCCCTTGCGGTGTGGGATTACTGCCTGGCCTCGGCACGCTACATCTTCGGAGATTCTCTCGGAATCCCCGAGGCGGATGAGATTCTGCGCGAACTACGCCGAACATCGGAAGGGTTGTCACGATCAGAGGTAAGCGCGTTGTTTGGCCGCCATAAGAGCGCCGGGCGGATAGAAGGCGCGCTCGGTCTGCTGGCGGAGCGCGGTCTCGCACGGATGGAGATCCTGAAGACCGACGGGAGGCAAGCTGAGATCTGGCACGCAGTCGAGGGAGCCGCGAAATAAGCGCGAAAAGCGAAGAAAGCGGCGGCCGGACGAGCTTATTTCGCATGTTTCGCTTTTTTCGCGAGGAGAGACGGTGGGATGGGCTATTACCTGAAACTGGCGAAGAGCGCGATCCGCTGCCCGATGGCCCCGGCACAGGGAAAGCCACGAGCTTTTTCCGTGCGGGCGGCAGGGAAGGCGCCGTGCTCAGCGATCCCGGCCGGGGCGGTGCTGCTTGCGCCGCAGTTTGACGGCGCGGGAAAGCCTCTGGCGCAAGTACCGCGGTGCTGGTGCTGCGATGCGCTGTGGCGGCTTGATGTGGTAGTGGAGGGCAAGGCGCAAGCCTATGCGTTCCTCAAGCCCGGTTGCGGATGTCTGGCGGCGCGGGGCTGTTACCGCTGCTTTGTGTGTCGGGAGCATTGCCGTTGCGCGGCGGCGGATACCGTGGGGACGGAGCGAGCGAATACCAGTTGGTGTAACTGCATGTCAGCTTTAAGCCGTTGTGAATCAATGATTTATAAGGGCCGTTGCAAGGTTGTTGCAAGAACATGGACGCAAACAGGCTAGAACCGAGCGACATTCTGACACCAGACCAGCTCGCGGAACGCCTCCAGGTGGGCCGGAACTGGCTCTACGAGAAAACGCGCAGCCGGGGAACGCACTGCGGCAAACCGCTCCCCTGTTTGCGCATGGGACGGTATCTTCGGTTCTACTGGCCGGACGTGTGCGAATGGCTGAGGGGCGGGGGCTAGGCAAATAATTTCTCTTCATTTTGACGCGCATGTTTAGACCGTCGAGGAGATTGCTTCCCTGTTATCCTAATCGCCGAGATTACACTGTGGGCAAGAGCCTCAAATGGTGGGGATTATTGTTTCTGCTCGCTCTCGATTGCACAACCATTGGATGGGATTTGGCTCATTGGGGCTATTACTTCGGAGATGAGCCGTGGTGGCTGATCATCTTGGGATTCACAGAAATATTGGCATTCAATGGGGGCCTGGTTTGGGTGCTTTTCCGCCTTAGCAGAAATTCTCAGACGCCAAAATGAGTCACTAGCCTTGACGAAGCTGATTTTACGTAGGACAATAAATGAGACGTGGTAGGCCGCCCAAACCCGCATCTGAGCGGCTTTCGGTGGTGATTCGCCATCGGCTGAGCAAGCAGGAGCACCGCAAGCTGTGCGCGGCTGCCAAACGGGCTGGCCTGTCGGTTTCGGAATATGTACGCCGGAAACTGGCTGAATCCTACGAGGTGAAGAAATGAGAAACCAGCGCGGATACATCTTTCATCGCTACAAGTCGTGGTTTGTCCGGTATTGTGATGACGTTTTGCAGAGTGACGGCAGCATTAAACGGAAGCTCGTTTGCAAAAAGCTGCCTGTTCCCTACGGCGATCAATATCGCAGCAAGGCGAGCGTGAAGGCGTTTGCGGATGAGCTACTGGGGCCGATCAATAGCGGCATGGTCAACCCGCAAAGCACCATGCCGGTTGTTGAGTTCGTCGAAAGGATCTATCTGCCGCAGTACGCGGAAAAGCAGCTACGCCATAGCACCCTGAAATGCTATCGCGACATTTGGGGAAACCACCTGAGAAATCGGCTGAGCAAGCTGACGCTGCGTGGGTTCCGCACCGTTCACGGCGAGCAATTGCTTTCGGNNGCGTCCCGCGCGCTCCAGAGCCGGAAGAAACCTATGCTTACAGTCTCGATGAGGTCAAAAAGATGTTGCTGGTGCTCGGCGAGCCGGCCAGGACGGTTGTGCTTACGGCGGCGCTGACCGGGATGCGCAAAGGCGAAATTCGAGGCTTGCGTTGGGAAGATTTTAACGGCAAGGAACTGAGCGTCAGCCGGTCGATGTGGAATGGCGAGGTAACGGAGCCAAAGACGGCGCGCAGCAAGGCTCCCATTCCGCTGGTGAAGCAACTAGCGGATGCGCTCGGCGTGCATCGGCAAAGAATGGGCGTCCTGGCGGTGGGGCCGATCTTTCAGGCTGGAAACGGGAAGCCGCTCAACCTTGATAATCTGGCGCGTCGCACGATTGCCCGGGCTCTCAGGGGAACGGGTGTGGATTGGCACGGCTGGCACGGCTTCCGGCGCGGCCTGGCGACTACCCTGCACCAGCTGGGCGTGGATGACAAAACAATTCAGGCGATTCTGCGCCACAGCAACGTTGGCATCACAATGAACATCTATGTGAAGAGCGTCGCGGAATCCCAAGTGAACGCGATGAGCGTTCTCAGTAGCGAACTGTTGAACGAGCCAATTTGCAACGACCTTGCAACGGGCGAAAACGGTCTGGTCAACTAGGCAAGCGCAAGGCGCGCCGCTACAATGAGATCCGTTCCGCGGGGCTGTAGCTCAGANNNCGACTCTCCCCAGCCCCACCATCCTTGGATTTTCAGGCTCGTTTTCGGAACATGCTTATTTCCCGAACAAGCTTAGAGGTTTTTCGGGGCCGTAGAGGTCCTTGCTGTCGGCATTGGGAAATGCCAGCCTCTGGGGAGC
>PKXT01000091.1 GCA_003133505.1 Acidobacteriota bacterium | reverse complement strand
TTTCGCGCGAAGGTGTGCAGCGCGATATTTTGCCCATCGTCGAAGGAACCACCGTCAACACACGCTACGGCATGGTGCGCACCGACCACATTCTCTTTATCGCCGCCGGCGCGTTTCATGTATCCAAGCCTTCCGACCTGATTCCGGAATTGCAGGGGCGGTTTCCCATACGTGTGGAATTGCAAACGCTGACTGAAGCGGATTTTATTCGCATTCTTACGGAGCCGAAGAACGCGCTAATTAAGCAATATATTGCGCTCCTGGATACCGAAGCTGTGAAACTCGATTTCACCGAGGATGCGGTGGCCGAAATCGCCCGGTTCGCTTTCACCGTAAACGAACGCACGGAAAACATTGGCGCGCGGCGGCTGCAAACCATTCTGGAAAAGCTCCTGGAGGAGATTTCATTCGAGGCCCCCGAATTGAAACAGAAGAACATAAAGATTGACGGCGCGTATGTCCAGAAACAACTT
Source organism: Acidobacteriota bacterium (assembly GCA_003133505.1). Classification (GTDB taxonomy): domain Bacteria; phylum Acidobacteriota; class Terriglobia; order Acidiferrales; family UBA7541; genus PALSA-278. Next base: position 16,096 of record PKXT01000091.1, on the reverse strand, counting down.
TCTGAAATCGTGAAAGACCAGGATCTGAGCCGCTATATCCTCTGAAGTATCAGAAGAAAATGCCCTCGCTTCATCAGCCCGAACCGCATTCGGATTTCCGGCGTATGTATACACAGACCCGCATTGTGCTGTGTCTGTCGTCGGTAATCGTTGCGATGCTGGTGTTGCTTCTGACGAGTTGCGGCGCACCAGGCGAGCCCGTTCCGCCGCGACCGGCCATTCCCTTGCCGATCAATGATCTCGCTATTCGTCAGGAAGGGACCAGCGTGACGCTGATGTTTTCGCTCTCGAGTCAACGGACCACCGAAGGGCAGCCTTTTCCACGCACTCCCGACATAGAAATTTACCGTGACGTGGAGCCGGCGACCGGGCCGATTAGCGAACCCACGCATCTGCTGTACACGATTCCTGGAACGCTGACGGATACCTATGATAGGCAAAATCATTTTCAATTTACCGACCCCCTTCAGGTGACGGATTTTGGGCGCTACGCTAATAGCCGCCTGGTGTACTCGGTTCGCGCCAGTTTTTCGTCGAGGCATTTGTCGGAGCCCTCTAATGTCGTAGCACTACAAGTATTTCCGCCGGCACGATCCCCCACGGCACTTTCGGTGCAAATCACGAAATCGGCGATTGAACTTTCCTGGTTGGCGCCTGATGAAACTGTTACCGGAATTCCAATCCCAATCGTCGGCGGCTATCGTGTTTACCGGGCGGAGGTGCCGCCTGCCATAGTCGCTGACGCACTCGCCCATCGCGAAAACGCGAAACTGATTGCGCCATTCTCCTTGCTTGGTGTAACTCCGGCAGCGGAATATCGCGATACGACTTTTCAATTCGGTCACGCCTACCTCTATTCGGTGCGCGCTGTGGTGCAGTATTCGCGGCTCTCGGTGGAATCGGATGAATCAAAGTGGACCAGCGCAGTACCGCGGGATGTTTTCGCACCGTCCTCGCCCGAGGGGCTTGAAGCTGTGGGATTGCCTGCGAATGCGCAACTTCCTGCCCGGGTGGAATCATCGTGGGCGATCAACCCGGAGTCGGATATCGAGGGATACAATATTTACAGGAAAAACCCTCAATCCGTAGCCATCCAGCGCTTGAACGCGGTACTTCTTCCGACGCCTGTGTTTCGCGATACTTCCGTGGAGGCTGGTCGCACTTACGTCTATCAAGTGACTGCGGTCAGTAAAGCGGGGATCGAAAGCCCTCTAAGTAGTGAGGCTTCGGCAGCCGTGCCAGAGCTGGACCGGAATCAATGAATTTACTGAAAATCCATGGCTTTGCCGCCCTTTGAGTGGCCGCGCAAATGTTGATTCAATGCCGATCGGTCTATCGCCCGACTTATATTAATTCATGAAACTTTGCCGCTTTTGCCCTCGCCTGTCGCCTGAAAAAGAGTCCGGGGAAGTTGCGGACTTGGGAACAGCTACTGGCCGCGGGGAAGTCCGCCACGGGGTCCTAACGGGTAATGTTATCCACGAAATTGAGGGGGACCTTTTGGGCGCGCGCCACCCGGCGGGACGGTCATGGCCGCTGGATGCCGTTCGCCTGCTGCCGCCCGTGTTGCCGTCGAAAATTGTTTGCGTAGGGAGAAACTACCCCGAACATGCGGCGGAGCTGGGCAATCCAGTCCCCCAAGAGCCGCTGATTTTTCTCAAGCCGCCATCATCGGTGATTGGGCCGGAAGACGCGATCCGGCTTCCAGAGATTTCAGAGCGAGTCGATTACGAAGGCGAACTCGCCGCGGTCATTGGTCGCACGTGTTTTCGACTTACTCCGCAGCAGGATGTGAGCAGTTTCGTGGCGGGTTACACATGCCTGAATGACGTGACAGCCCGGGACCTGCAAAAAAAGGACGTGCAGTTTACCCGCGCAAAAAGCTTCGATACTTTTTGCCCCATTGGGCCCGTAATTGAAACGGAACTTGATTTTGCGTCGTCGTGGCTGGAAACGCGGGTGAACGGCCAGCGCCGTCAGGCGGGACGGCCCGCGGAAATGCTATTTCCCGTTGACTTAATTCTTCGCTGGATTACCCAGGTAATGACCCTCTTCATTGGCGACGTGGTGGCGCTGGGCACACCCCCCGGGGNNTTGGCCCCTTGCGGGCCAACGACGTGGTGGAAGTGGAGGTCAGTGGGATAGGAATCCTGCGCAATCCAGTCATCAGGGACGCTTCGCCATAATGTCTATATCCTTGGAGTGTTCTGGCGTTTGGGGCGGATTTTAGCTACCATTTCTAACGCCAATGGGGGTGTAAGAACGCCATGAGGAATGAAGCTCTACTATCGTCGCTGGATCGCAAAATTGCGGAACATCATTTGCTGAAGCATCCGTTTTATCAGGAATGGTCCAAGGGAACGCTTTCGCGCGAAACGCTAGCCCTCTACGCCACGCAGTATTATCACCATGTGCTGGCATTTCCCGTGTACCTCCGCTGCCTCGCCGCCCATGCCGAGCCCAGGCTGCGTGTGCTTACGGAAATGAATTTGGCCGAGGAAATGGATCCCCGCGGCCCGCATCCGGCATTGTGGCGGCGGTTCGCTAAAGCTCTGGGTGTTACGGCGGAAATCTTGGATACTGCGGAGCCACTGCCTGCGATTCGCAGTCTGGTGGGAACCTATCGTCACCTTGCGGAAACGGCATCGCCCGAGGAAGCCGTAGCCGCGCTCTATGCCTACGAGGCGCAGGTCCCGGAAATTTCCACCGAAAAACGCCGTGGCCTGGAAGAGTTTTACGGTTTGACGGATGCGAAATCTGTTGCGTATTTCAGCGTTCATGAGGAGGCGGATGTGCGGCATAGGGCGGCGTGGCGGGATTGGTTGGGGACGCGGCCCGACAAGTGCAATGGGAAAATGGTGACCGCCGCGGAGCGCGGCTTGCTCGCGCTATGGGGTGCGCTGGACGCGGTGCACGCGCACAGATCNNGGGTGCGCTGGATGCGGTTCACGCGTACAGGCCGGCTGTAAATTAATTGCGAACCGGCAAGACCGCTACGCTGCCGTAAAACCTCGTCGCAAATTACCAGCCGATTAGTCCTATAATGCGCTTTTTGCGCTTGCCGCTATTCTTGCCGTAAGCGCCGGTTCATTAAGATTAATTCCTTCCGGCAATCACCTTCCACCGATGAATGATAGGCGCGCTTATTGCGGTTTTATGCTTGCGGCTACGGGAAGTTTGCCTGCGGATTCGATAACTTGCTGGGCGAGATAATTGGCAATGTGGGCGTCGTCACGCGCGACGGTGACGTAAGCCGCCCGCAGGAGTTGCTCCTTGCGGTTGCGCAAAGTGTCGCGAATGCTTTGCTGTACCTGGGGATCCGAAAGCAGACGCTGCCCGGCTGGTTCGCGAGCGATCAACTGCAGAATTCGGTAGCCGTCCTTCACGTGAATGGGCTGGCTGATTTCGCCGGGCCGCATTTTCAGCAATACCGCCCGCAAGGCCGGATCGGCTGTGTTTAGCGCTGACTCGGGAACAAATCCGAGATCCCCGCCTGAGCTGGAGGTGGGATCTTCGGAATAATCCGTGGCCAGTTGGTTGAAATTAACGCCAGAAGAAAGCTGCGACTCAATCATGCTTATCTTGCGCCGCGCCTCAATCTCATTGGTGGCGTCATCATTCTTGCGATTGTGGGCTTGGGGGCTGGGCGACGGAGTCACCACAATCTGGGCGACGTGATATTGCGGCTCAGCGACGTTGAATTGAGAGCGATTGGCGTTGTAAAAATCGGAGACGTCTTGATCGGTGACGGTAATTTTGGAGGTCACTTCACGGTTCAAAAGCTTTTGCACGGATAATTGCCGGCGAAGATCGCGCTTGATATCGTCAACGGAAAGGCCGGTTTCCTTGAGCTTGCGCTGAAATTCATCTTCCGTGTAGGGGCTCTTGGAGGCGGTGAATTTGTCTTCCACTTCGCCATCGGTGGCAATCAGATTGAGTTTCGTCGCGCGTTCCAGCAGGATTTGATTGTTGATGAGCTCGTCCAAAATGCTGAGCTCGAGCGTAAGGGCTTCCTCCTGCGAAGGCGGCTGGCCCTGCGGGTTTACCCGGGTGCGGTAATATTTCTCCACGTCCGCGCGTTGAATGTCGGTGCCGTCAACCACGGCCCAAACGCCGGGGCCGGGTGCCTGTTGGCGATGGCACGCTCCGCCAGCCAGGGACACCACCGCTAACGCGCACAAAGTCATGCGTGAACGCCATAAAAACTTCCCCTTGAGATCGCCTGTAACGGACGTAAAATTACGCTGCCTTTATCACCTTACCATCGCGGATACAGGCGGTACAGACGCGCGCGCGGCGGCGCACGCCGTCCATCACGGCGCGCACGCGGCGGAGATTGGGGTTCCAGCGGCGGCGGCGGGTATTATTCGCGTGACTCACGATGTTGCCAAAACTCGGCTTTTTGCCGCAAAGTTCACATACCATTGCCATTGATAGCTCCTGCGTTTTCGCTGAAAGATGATAGCAGAGAATCGCAGCCACTCCAAGGCCGTCGCTCGGGGACTATCGGGCTGTTGCTCATGTAGGGCCGGGCCTTTGCACCCGGCATGCCAGCGTTCCAGCCGTCGCTATGGGGGACAAGCAAATGGCCGGGCGATTCCACCGCTTCAAACCCTGCATTTATTAGGGTCGGGCCAATCTCTGACGCTCGAGGGGCGCGGTATCGCCAATAACGGGCGCATTCGCGAATAGCCTGATCCATCTGCCCGCCCTCGTGGAAAGCGCGACGGATGAGCTACTCCGGCTGGAGGAAATCACTGCTGTTACAGGTTTTTACCTTCGGAATTGATTTCCGGACAGGCATTCTTGCTTCTTGCTTAATGGCGGAGGTTCTCAGACAATGAAGCCTGTGGGTGTGTAGCTCAGCTGGGAGAGCANNGCTTTGCAAGCAGGGGGTCGCCGGTTCGATCCCGGCCACATCCACCAATGTTTTCAATCGGTTGGCAAAGTTTTCAAATCCGAGGAAAAACGACTGTAGATAATTTTGTAGATAGGGTGATCTTCAGGGTTCACCACTATGAAGCGTATGTTGCCTTCAGTTCACTTACTACCGACACAGCGAGTGCGCTTCACCGTTCCTTTTCCCCCAAGGTCCAGTTGAGATTTTCGTAGTCTGTTCATTCCATTGTGTGCGAGCCGCGGCACTTCTTGGTGTTTTTCAACGGGAGCAGAACTAAAGAAAGGGATTTGGGCGGTAGCCTGTCAGAACCCTCACGGTCAACGAAAACTCCTTTTCATCACCGATTTTCATCTCGCTGAAATTTTGTCTGAGCTTATCGCTGAGGTTCAAATTGATGTCCGGAAGTTCTGTCAGTTCGCCAGTGTCCAACTGCTGTACTCGCTGGACGGGTGCAAACAGCATGTGGCAATAGCCTTTTTTCGCCGTGACCCGGTATTTGGTTGTGATCTTTCTTTCTTCAGTGATCGGTTCCGGTTGACCGCGAGTGTCGGCTGTGACGTCTACGACTGGAACCTGAACGTCAAGGCTCTGCAAAGGGTAGTGGTCTAGCACAATAATTCTGCCGCCGAACAGGAATGCACCCCATTCTCGGCACGCTGAAACCGTCATTGGATTTCCATTCAGCGTTGCGGTCATATCGGACCAGACCGAGCGGCCTTCTGCCATTTCCTCCAGGATTACTCGCTGCCTCAATTCGGGTGATAGGTTCATGTACGGAACCAGCATGCACGCCGCGCTGGCGGGAGCCATGAGCCGGTATCGCTTCTTTCGCATCTCCAGCCAAAGGTCTTGAGCTCTTATCGGAGTGGCTTCAAACGGTCTTTGTAGCTGTGCGAGATTGCCGGCGCAGCGTTTCGACTGCCGCGACAACCGCTGCGGAATCCGGAGCTTTTTCTCCCCATTCCTGCCAGAAATTTCGTGTCTGGCTCAACGGTTCAATGGCTGGGAATTTCAACTTGATTCGGGCGGGCAGAAGTATTGCATCGCCCAATAGCAATGCTTCGCCTATGTCAAGCAGTGGCAAGCAGTCGAGGACACCAGCCAGCGAGTCTGGCATAAGACGGCGGACTACGTTTTGATCCTGATCGTTCGTCAGCCGAAGGATGAGGAAATTATTGCACTGGCTAAGAATCGTGCGGCTAACGTCGGAGGGGCGCTGACTGACCACCAGCAGAGAGACACCATACTTTCGGCCTTCCTTAGCGATGCGCTCGAACGAGTAGAGGGCCTGTTTCTCAACCGCGTCTGCGTCCTCACGAACGGGCAGATAGAGATGGGCTTCGTCGCACACGAACACAAACGGCGTCCGCTTTTCCTGCTGCATCCAGAACTGCACATCGTAAAGCAATCGTGCGAATACGCCGGTAACGACAGGGAGCACGTCTGACGGCACTTCCGAAAAGTCCACGATTTTGATCCCGTAGTTNNAAGCCAGTCATACTTGAGTGCATCTGCTGGCGGCTTGAACATGAAACCGTATCGACGGTCTTCCGCCTTGGCTTCAAGGCGGGAAATAAACCGTGTGAGTTTCCCGTTCCAATCTCCTTTGATCTCCGCTTTCGATGCCCCAGGTTTCATGCCCGTGTCATCGTCTCGCAGCTTTGCAAGAAGATCAGTGAGTTTGTACGGCACGGGCGAGTCTACGGTAAATGTCGCACGGACCGTTTCCTGCTTCTCGTCCTTCAGAGTCGCGTCCTTGAATTCCTTCACATGAGTTGTAAACCGCGCTGCCTGGTTGGGCGCGTTCTGATCACTGCGGTCTACAATCATCGAGATCATTTCTTCCCTATTCAACAGCCAGTACGGCAGAAACAACACGTTGTCCTGCGGCTTGTCGAGATCACCTGGGCCTGCGATCTTGAAGAGAGAAGCTATAGGGCTTGGCTTTGTGCCGTCCTCACGATCGGGCGGGTTGGCGAGCGATGCATACTCGCCATGCATGTCGAATACGATGATGTTCGCGTGTTTGCGGGCATTTGCACGTTCCAAGATCAATGACACCGCACAGCTCTTGCCCGATCCAGTACTGCCAAGGATCGCCGCATGTCTCTGGAAGAAGTGGTCGCCGTTAGCGATCGCTGCGGCCGAGGAGTCGATGACGAAATGACCAAGTTCGAGCCGCTGCTTCTCATCCAAGTCCTTGCCGAGTAATCCCATGAACCGCTGAAGGTTGCCGCCCTCGATGAGAAAACAATCGCGGTCGATCTGCGGGAACGAATCAGCGCCCCGCTTGAACCGATTGCGAAGGGATCCCTCGATGGTTCGGTAGGTGCCTAGCAAAACAACCCGGAGGGAATCGTCCGGGACAATTTCCATCTCCAGTGTCGTCGGTGCCATCGGGTCAGGCTGTGCCGTTTGCTCGCGGAGTTGCCGAGTCACGCGCTCGGTCATCCCGATCAGGAACTCCTGAGCAGTCGTGCCCTGAATTGCGACAAGGCTGCCGACCGCAGCGCGCGGCAAGAGCGAGGCATTTTCCACCGCGATGAGCACGCGGCTCGTGTCCACGGAGGCGACTTTGCCGAGCAAGCTCGGCGTCTCGAACGTCAGAACAGTTGAATCGCTCATGTAAGTAGCTCCTTTGCTAAAACGCCCATATCCCACAAATCGTGTCCTTCATGCTCGAACTGGTATCCGTTTGTGACCATCGCGACTCCCGCCCAACCCTTCGGTTTAGAGAGGCAAATGCAGCGAGGGGTGGTCTTCGCGATCTCCTCAACTTTCATACTCACCGATTGGTTCAAGATTAATGTGGGCGTACCGTCCTGGATCCGTTTTAGGAGGTGGGTTTGTAGATGATCGTCGTTGAAGCCATAGCCAACCACCAGCAGACGCGCGGCCTGTTTTATGTAGTCGTTGGCTAAATCGCGATGCTTGTCGAAGGGCGAGTCGTAGCCAGCTCGGTATTTGTTCAGGCCTGGCGTGATGATGAGTCGTTCCGCATCCAGATCGAGGCTGCATCGCCGTGCATCATTGCCATATTTATACCAATCAAAGCTCCCATGCGGCTTCAGGACTATCGCGCGTGGGAAGTGATCGAGAACAGTGGTCTTGGCGCGTGTTGTGATTCCCCGGCATGATCCCATGCAACTTCTGGCATGGTCGAACGCGCCCGCATACTGCCCGACGGCGGTAGTGTCCACATGGAATCCCGCCATCTCGCATGCGACTTCGATCAGTCGGTCGTAGTTGGGAGTCAGGATGGGCAATCCGGTCGTTGGCTTCAATATTTTTGCCAGGAATGTAGTCAGGCGAAGCGTTTTATCCCCTCGAAGCACTGCGCTTATGATTTCGCGTTCTCTCGGCATCAGCAGTTCGGATACTCCCTGCGCAATCCAGACTTCGAGAGTGTCGGTTGGGGGATGCTTTAGTAGTGCGGTCTCCAGTCCCTCATTCGCGTCGATAGACACCTTGATCAGGACCCAAAGCGTCGCATCGGCTCCTGCCAGGGCTCCCGCACGGCTGCACAGATGCGCGGCAAGCTCTGCCATTCCGGGAATTCCCTCGGCACACGAGAGCCCGGAACCAATCACTGACACAAGACCGTCGGTAAAGTGGCCCTGCACAAATTTGACTAGCTCGTCGTAATCCATGTTCGCACTGGCACTCAATGTCGCGAATATCTCAATAGCAGCATCTTCCCTTATCCAAAAGCTCCAAATTCGTCGTTCTTGTTTTCTCGAGACCCATCTATAGAGTTTCCAGGCTATAGAGACCAAGCGACGTTCGCTTCGGTGGCTTCTTGCCACACGCCACCTTCAGGAGAGATTTATGACATCTAGCTCGGAGCCCATGTGAGTGCGAGCAATTTCTACCACATGCGTGTGATGTGTAAATAGTATCGGTTGCACATGCTTGCCAATCCCCGCCAAAGCCGCAAGGCCGTGAGTCGTGCGGGCGTCATCGAAAGTTGTGAAAATATCGTCACCGATAAAAGGAGCCGGTTCACAGCGGCTGGCGTAATCCTCTAAATAAGCGAGACGAAGAGCAAGGTAGAGCTGGTCGCGGGTGCCATCGCTCATGCCGGTGACGGGGACCGTCTCGCCAGACTTTCTTTGGCCGACAAGGCGCGGCACATCCTGTTCATCGTAGTCTTGGCCGAGACGTGAATAAGCATCGTTCGTGAGGGTGGCAAACAGGTTACTCGCACGGGTTATGAGGGGATCGTGCTGGCTGACTCGGCGGTCGTCAATCACCCTGCCGATAAATGCGGCCCCAAGCTTCAGAACAACCCATTCACGCGCCGCCATCGCAAGTTCGGCCTCGGCACTTCTGCGCTGCTGAAGTGCGACTTCCGCGCCGACACCCTGCTCCCATTGTGCGCGCTCACGGGACATCCGGTCCTGCTCGGAGAAAACCTCTCGAGATTCCTGGTCTAGTCTTTCATCGTCCCCGGACAGGGCTTTGAGGGCGGCCGCAGCCTGGTCCGGATCATACGCGGCGAGATCGGTACGCAAGCTCTGCTCGTCGTGTCCATCTGCCTGCGCAATGAGTTGAACGCGCCGGTCGGAAAGCGTAGCGAGAAGCTTGTCGCGCTCGCCGCTCAGGGTGAGGAATTCGGTAAGGTCGGTGGCGTTCGGTAATTGGGTTGCAAGTGCCTCGACGGCCGCTGCGGCGGTGTTGAGTGCAGAATCAGCGGTGTCCCGATTGCGGGTAGCTTCGGCAAGTCTTCCCGCTGCCTCGGTTCTGCGCGCTTCTGCAACTTTCGCCTGGGAGAGGTGATCATTAAGAACTTTTGCCGCTGCATCAGCAGGCATTGTTGCAAGGTCCGAAGCCAAAGCGTCAACCAGGGTCTTTGCGCGCTCTTCGAATTTAGCTATATCCCGTTGCATGCCCGCCACACGTCGTGTACGGCTGTCGCGCTCGCGAATATTGTCGGGTACATCCTTCCAGGCTCCAAGCGCAGCCTCCGCCTCATCCGGCGTTGCAGTTGGAGAGAGCCCTATCGCAGGGAGTGCGAGCGCCCAACGCTCCAGCCATGAGTCACGCCGATTTACAGCTTCCGTTTGGGCGATGGTGAGTTCTGCAATCCGTGTTTGCGCGTCCTGCATCCGTGTGTCAAGATCGCGCGCCCCGTCCCAGCCGTCGGCAATCACCCGAAGCCGGTCCTCTATACGCGTGGCAAGAAGGCCCGCACTGAGCCCTTGCACCTTATTCAGGCCAATCTCATTCGCCAGTGCTGCGAGTTCCGGTTCTATGCTCCTTATCGCTGTTTCAATTGTCGCGAGAGTTGAGCGGAGAGGGTCGAGTTTCTCACGTCGTTCGAGCAAGCTATGAACGGCCAAGAGCCATGCGTTCATTTCAGAAGGGGGAAGGGGGACAACTCCCGCAGGAGCCCAAATNNCAAATCGCGGTCCAGTTCTCTGCAATTTCACTGTGGCGGCCTTTCGCGGCCAAGAGCTGTTCTTTGGCAACGCCTTGCTTCCTGCGTTCCTCTGCCAGCAAAGCGGTGTCGGCGTTATGAGCGGCAATACGTCCGGCGTCTCCAGTCGCATCGTCGGCCAGGCGGTCGGCATCCAGACTGTGACGCTCAAAATCTGCGACGGCTTCCGGCAACTCTGCTCCCGTGAGAGCTTCGGTTCCGCCGAAAATTGTGATGCGCAGGCGGCCCCATTCCTCATCACGCTGTTTGCGTTTTGCGATTATGGCATCGGCAGTAGGTACGGGACGACCGGAAGCCCGGTCGCACAGGCGACCTTCAATCTGCGTAACGGTACCATCCGAGGTAACGCCTCGTTCGTTCGCGCGCGCGATTTCGTCTGTAAGTTTGTCTAAGTCCCTGCGAAAACGAGTAATCGTGTCGGTGCCCGGAAGAGATATCCGTGCGAGTGCGTCGAGATCAATGATCGCGGGATTTAGTCGGCGTGCGCCTTCCTTGAGCCGGTTTTCTTCATCGTGAATCCATTGTTCGATCTCAACGCGTTTATCAAGCCGCTTCAGAACCGGGTTTAATGCCGCAAGCTTCTCGCGGAACGGGCGGGGATCGTTGGTCCCCCCTTTCTCAGAACGCTGTCGCTCCATCTTGGCGGATGAAGCGCGCTCCTTGGCTAGATCGTTAGTATGACGGGCCACCTCCGTGGCGAGGGTGCGACCTTCTTTTATAAGGTTTCGCACCAGAGCTTGTTCGGCATCGGTCGGGCGATCTTTTTCCAATGCAGAAGCATCCGTCAGGCCGAGCCTGGTTGCAATATCCACGAGGCGGCCGCGATAGTCGTCGGCTTCGGCCTGAATGCGCGGCGAGTCGCGTCGGTTAATCGTATAAGCGCCAATCTCGCTGAATAGGCTCAGTACGTTGCCAGCCTCGGCGATGATCGAGCTATCAACGGTGATCGCGGCATGGTCCCGCGTGGCTTTTGCCTCGTCCTCGGTGGCACGCTTTTGGTTCACCTGGGCCTTGCTTGCAGCGTCGAGGCTTAATCGTAATCGCTCGGTGAATCCCGCGGCCATCTCCGGCAGGATGCCGAACGTAGCGATGCGAGCAAAATCCTGATCGATAAGCCTTACGAGTGGCAGGACTCGTTTGAGTCGCGAAAGCCGAGCATGCTCAGCGGCCTTAGCGCTTCGCTCTGCTTTAATTTCGTCGAGCCGTTTGACATGTCCATCGATTGCCTCCATCAAACCCTTCCACTCACCCGCCTTTAATTCGCGTTCGCGGATGGACTTGCGTGCCTCTTCATATCTCTCCAGCGCCTGATAGAAACGCCGTTCTTTCGAAGCACGCATTGCAAAAATGCCGTCAGCTTCGTCTTCCAGGCTCCGGCGAAGCTCGGTCAACCCCCGCAAGCCTGACGCTGCGGCAAATAGGGTGGCACCGATATCGCCCTGGCTGTTCAGCATTTCCTCCGCGCCGAGGCGGAGAGCTGGGGTATTCAGGCCGAAAGCGCGGCAAAAAATGTCGCGTGACAAATTGCCAAGGAACGGCACGAGGGCATCGTCGCTGAGCGCATGATCTTGAGCGTCGACCAGTGTGTTTTTGTTGCCCTTGCGGCGCCGGAAGAAAAATTGATTGCCATTCTGCGCCGCAATCGTTGCACCTATCCGCATTTCTTTAGCATCATGCAGAAAATCGTAGCTCGTCTGGCGGTCTATTCCAAAGAGGAGATCCGTGACGGCAGAAAGAGAACAACTCTTACCCGCTTCATTCGGGCCATAGACAACATGGAGTTTGGCGTCAGGTCGGAATGTAAGGGTCCGACCGGTGAATGGTCCGTAACGTTCGAGATGTAAGGTGAGGATGCGCACGGAATTTAGCTTTCTTGTTGGCGCATAGTACGGCCGAGAACGAGAGCGCTGGCGTCCCCGAGAAGCTGGTCGAGATCATTCGCGAGCGGAATATCGCCAGTCACTATCCCGGCGGGCAGTCTCTCAGCTATATTCGTCACGATCTCGACCGCTTTGACGTGCATATTTTGATCGTGCTCCAAGGCTGCAAGTGTGGCCCCGAGATCAAGCGCCGTATCCGGACAACCACCCTCGCCGGTTGGAACACCCATCTCTCTTGTCTGGATTTGCAATCGTTCGAGCCAGATATCCTCGTGACAGCGATGAGCTGCGGCCTGAACCTCCTCTGTGAAAGTTCTTGGATCAGCCTTCAGGCGGCGATGGAGTGGTGTCCGGCCTTCAAGACGCACACGAAGTGCCAAAAGCCGACCTCCTGCTTCGTGAGCCACGGGGCGGATCGCGTCGGTGATGTTTTTAAGCATATCCGTTTCCTGATCTACTCCACCGAGGTCGACCGTTACATCTACCCAGCGCGCAGAATCGACGATCATGCGCCGCACATCAGTCACGTGTCCGTCGGCTACGTCAACAATCACTGCGCCTTTCTGACCGCGTTCGCGCACATTGCGTCCCTGCAGATTCCCCGGGAAAACGATCCAGGGATCGTGCGAAAGCACCTCATATTCGTGGACATGACCAAGCGCCCAATATTGGTAATTGCGGCTGGCGAGGTCCTGAACTGTACACGGCGCATAATTGGCGTGACCGGGCCTGCCGTCGCAAGAGGTGTGAAGGACACCGATGTTGAAATAGCCGGGCATGGGGGCAGGATAGGAAAGTGCATAATTTTCCGTAACAGCCCGTTCAAGAAAGCCGCGACCGTGCAGCGCGACCTTTATATTTTCGATTTGAAAGGTTTTTGATTTTGTCGTTGAAAACTGGTGGACGCTGTCTGGCAGTGAGATGGATTTTGTGACGACACTTTCTGCGTCATGATTGCCTTTCAGGAGGTACAGCGAAATTCCAGATCGTTCGAGCCGTGCCACCTCTCGGTTGAAAAACAGTCCGATCGAGGCATCCTTCCATTCGCCGTCATAGACATCGCCGGCAATCACGGCGAAGGCAACTTTGGCGTTAATGGCGTTCGTGATGAGAGAAGAGAATGCGTCTCGGCTCGCTGCTGCAAAGCGTTTTGCCACAGCTTCGTCTCTTAACGTAAGCCCCGTGAAGGGGCTGCCAAGGTGCAGATCGGCGGCATGGAGAAAGCTGAAAGGCATGGGCTGTACTGTATTGCAACTCGGGCAGTGAAACAAGCAAAAGCTGATATGCAATGCCGGCGGGACGGATACCCAGAAATAGTTAGGCTATTACTTAATGCTTATGATCAAAAAGGTTAGATCCTGTTAGTTTACTCGCCTTCTTTTTGACTTGCGGAGGACCTGCAAGAGCGCCTGCTGTGTTCAATTCATCTGATGAAACCAATGGGCCAGCGCATATTTTTTCAGAAGTGTGGACTGGTTAGGCTCTCCTTCCTCCCAGCTCAACCTGGATTTGTTCAATCCCAATTATTAAGCAACATTGTATTATTGCATGCAGTGCTCACGGATCATGATTCGCGCTGGGGACGACATGAATTCAACTGTCGAATGGCGGAAAAACAATGCGTCACACAATCGAGCGACTAACAGGTCAAGGAGTTCTGCGGGGTGAAGGAATGGATCACAACGTCTTTTACGCATTGGTTGTGGAGCAGGATATGATTGAATCTCGAACAATGGGGAATCCCCCCGCATTCATCCCAGGAATGAAGACGATCTCTGGATGCGTCAGGGTTATTCATCCATCGCAAATGCCCGGGCCCTCAGTTGAGAAGTTCCTTTTGCGTTTGAGCGACGGGCGGCAACTCCGCGTGTTCCACTTGGGAAATGGCAGTGTGAAGGGCACTGGCGACTTTTTTTAGCAGTGTTTAAATCGATAAGCTATTGACGTTGAGTCACCACACTTCTACGCGGACGGGGGTCGACCTCGCTCTTTATCGCGACTGATGAATGGTGCTTAGCGTGTGATACGCTCTGGCGGTAACCGTCAAACATTTTTCATGGAATTGTTCTAGAGTCTGAACTCGGTAGGCATTTCATTTTATGGCAACTCGACGCAGGGAAGAAGTTCTCAATGTGCTGCTGGCGCAGTGTATCTGTGACGCCGGGCTGACTGCCGACCCAGAAAACATCCTGAACGTGGAGGGCAATCGGAAGATGCCCGATGTTCTCGTATACCTCCAGGGCTTGCGGTGCTCGATCGACGGAAAGTATGAGGATCACGCGAATTACCGCGACGAGCTGGAGGCCCAAGTTCTGACACGACTGGCCGATGGCGTGGCGCACATCGGTGTCGGCGTTGTCTATTCGAAGACATTGCGCTCACTCGAGGATTTCTCGNNAAGAAAACTCTCCGGGAGGAGGATCTCCAGTTCTTCATCGGTTCCGACATGGACAAACCGAACTGGCAAACCGGAAACCTGAACCACCTTCTCGAACAACTCCGCAGCACGCAGGCCTCGCTCGCCACGGATGACGTTGTCTCGCGCGGGGTCGACCTGCTACAGGCGGGCATGGATGGCCTCATCTCCGAGCTTATGGTCAATCCCGCCGCATGTGAAAACCTGACGCATCTGATGGGCGTATACGAGGAGTCCAAAGAAAACGACGATGCCCCTGACTAAGGTNNACGGCCGCCAACCTTGCGTCTCTTACGATCGCAAACGCCTTTATCTTTCAGGCGGAGCTTGCCGAAAAAGACCATAGGGTCATAAAGCTGCGCAAGCTGCTGGCGAAACCCGATCTGCGCGGCGCTGTCATCGAGCACTGGAAGTACATCTGCGACAAGATCAACTACGTTCCGATTTTCAATCTCGCCCGGCAGGCAATGGAGGAGCTGCCTGAAAGAAGCGAGGTCCAGGAAGCGCTTCGGCAGCTCGGAAATTACGTGCTAAAGATTGCCGAGCAGCGCGCAGCGCTGCGGCATGATCTGATGGGCCGCATCTATCACCGACTGCTGCTCGAAGCGAAATATCTAGGGACGTTTTACACGTCTGTGCCTGCGGCAACCTTGCTTCTGAAACTCGCGCTTGCGCCGGAGGAATGGAGCACGAATTGGGTCGATCTCGTCGCTGTCGAGAATTTTCGTGTTGCGGACCTGGCCTGCGGCACGGGGACGCTGCTTATGGCCGCGCAGCAAACGATCACGGATAACTACATCCGGGCTTCTACACGGGAAGGGAAGCCGGTCAGCACGGAGGCTCTGAACGGCCTGCACAAAATCATGATGCAGTCAGTACTCAACGGCTACGACGTACTTTCATCGGCGGTGCACCTGACGGCGTCGACGCTGGCGCTCTTAGCGCCAGGCATCGAATTCAAGAAAATGAACCTGCATTGCGTGCCGCTTGGCGAGCAGGCGAACAGGGAAATCAGGCTCGGCAGCGTGGACTATTTGCAAAGCGAGTCGCTGCAAACGCAGCTTGATCTGATGGGCGGCGGCGGGGCAGAGGTGCAGACAGTCACGGGTGCGGGAGTTGTCGGTACTATTGCCCCGCTCCCGGAGCTCGACCTTTGCGTGATGAACCCGCCGTTCACGCGGAGCGTGGGCGGGAATCTGCTGTTCGGCTCGCTCCCGGAGGATCAGCGGAAGAAAATGCAGAGTCATCTCCGGAAGATGGTCGCCGGGACTACGGTATTGGCAAACTCGACGGCCGGACTCGGTTCGGTGTTCGTGGCTGTTGCCAATCTTCACGTCAAAAGAGGCGGATGCCTGGCACTGGTATTACCCGCAGCGCTCGCTTTCGGCGTTGCGTGGCAAAAGACCAGACAGCTTCTTTCGCTCGATTACGTCGTAAAATTCATCATCGCAAGCCACGAT
>PKXT01000358.1 GCA_003133505.1 Acidobacteriota bacterium | reverse complement strand
GCGCCGCAATGGCGGGGGTGGATGTGCTCCTGCTTCCGCCCAATCCGAATGCGACCCTCGCGGCGCTGGAGGCCGTGGTCCAAAGGGGGCGTTTGCCGCAAGCCCGTGTGGACGATGCAGTGCGCCGAATCCTGAGCGCTAAGGCGCGCCTGATGGCGGCGACCATTGCCGCGATCAATGACGATCAAATTGAAGCCCCTCCCTGTGTCGAGCTATCCGATCTGCCTAATGCTTTGCGCCGCGCCGATTACATCGCCACCGCGCAGGATATTGCTGATCGTGGCATCACGCTCCTCCGCAATGGCCGCGATCTGATCCCGTTGGACGGGACGCGACCTTCGCGCGTGCTGCTGGTGAATATTTCCGGCGATCCCGACCCCTATGCCGGCAAACCGCTTGAAGATGAATTGCGCCCGCGTGTGGATTCGCTGATTGTGCTTCGCGCCGATACTAAATTCTCCCCTGTGCGTGCGCTGCAGGTCCCCCCTGCTGATGCTTATGACGTAGCCGTTGTTGCGCTATATGTTCGTGTCAGCGATCGCAAGGGAACAGTCGGCCTGCCCGATGACCAGGCGGCAGTCGTCCATCAACTACTGGACGGGCAGAAGCCCGTGATTATCGTGTGCTTTGGGAATCCATATTTGCTGGCCCGCTTTCCCAATGCTGGCGCCTGGCTCGCGGCGTTTAGTTCGGTCGAGGTCTGCCAGCGTGCGGCGGCTCGTGCTCTGTATGGCCAAATCGCCGCTGGAGGCCGTCTTCCTGTCACGATACGGGGTGCGGCGAAACTAGGCGATGGGTTGCAATTGGCCGCTACGCCAATGACGCTCACTCCATCGCCCGCTGCCGTCGCTGAAAAACTTGAGTCCGCATTTCGTGTGTCGGAGCAAGCCGTCAGCGATCATGTTTTCCCCGGCGGAGTTCTGGCCGTGGGCGACCGCAACCGGCTTACCGCCCATCCATTTGGACACTTCACCTACGACGCAGCCTCCCGCGCGGTTTCCCCCGCACCATCTTCGACGTCGCATCGCTTACCAAGCCCGTCGTTACCACCACGGCGATCATGATGCTCATGGAACAAGGTCAGGTGGATATTGACGCGCCCATTTCGCGGTATTTGCCCGAGTGGGCCGAGGCAATAGTGCGGGCTGAATCCCCAGAAATGCGCCAGCAATCGGCGTCTCCAGATCCGGCATTGCGGCGGAAAGTAACCGTGCGGGAATTACTGCTTCATACCTCCGGCCTTCCCGCGCATCGCAATTATTTTTTCGACGCAAAAAACAAAGCTGAATTGCTGGCCCGCGTCTTCGCTGCACCGCTTATCAGCGAGCCGGGCGCGCATATTGAATACTCCGACCTCGGTTTCATCCTGCTTGGCGAGATTGTGACTCGCATAACCGGCGAGCCGTTGGCCGAATATGCGACCCACCGCATCCTCAATCCCTTAAAGATGGCGCGTTCTATGTTCAATCCGCCGCCCGGTTTGCGCGACGAGATTCCGCCGACCGAAAACGACACGACCTTTCGCCATCGTCAGTTGCAGGGAGAAGTCAATGATGCTAACGCCTTCGCCATGGGCGGCGGCGCAGGACACGCCGGCCTGTTTTCGACCGCGGGTGATCTAGCCGCGTTCGCGCAGATGATTTTGAACGGCGGTATCTATGGGCACCACCGGCTGCTCCAGCGCGCCACGATTCAGAAATTTACCAGCCGCGTTATGATTGGCGAGTCATCTCGCGCGCTGGGATGGGACGTGCCGACCCGGCCCTCCTCCAGTGGCCAATATTTTTCTTCCGAAAGCTTCGGCCATACCGGCTACACCGGCGCTTCCCTGTGGATTGACCCCGTGCGCCATGTCTTCGTCATACTGCTCACCAACCGCGTGTATCCCTCCGCGGGCGGGAATGCGGAAAGCAAGCGCATGAGCGCGACTCGCGCCGCCATCCACGACGCGGTGATGGAATTACTAGGTGTCGACAATTTAACCGCACAGCCAAAATTGTGACCATCCAATCACTCTTGCCGCGCAAAGTGGCGTAAGCTTTCCAGCCGGATATAATTGCAACGCATCGCCATCCATGTCACAGCGTAAATCATCCCTATCTTCCTCTTCGCCGTCCACTGAGGCCCGCAATCCGGCTTCGCACAATCTTGACCAGCTTTCCACGCTCGAGATTCTCCGGCGGATGAATCGGGAAGATGCTCGCGTGGCTATTNNTCCCTCCATCGCGCGAGCCGTCGAAGCCATCGTTTCAAGCATCGAGCGCGGCGGACGGCTGATTTACGTGGGTGCGGGAAGCAGCGGCCGCATAGCAGTGATGGATGCGGCGGAATGTCCGCCAACGTTCGGCATTTCGTCGCAAACGGTGCGCGCGGTAATCGCTGGCGGGAATCGAGCCGTGCGCGCAGCGGTGGAAGGCGCGGAGGACTCCGCTGTATCTGGCGCGCGCGACATCGCCAAGCTGCACGTCAATTCGAATGACGCTGTGGTGGGAATCGCCGCCAGCGGCGGCACGCCATACGTCCTCGGCGCGCTTCGTCACGCGAATTCCATAGGCGCGAGTACCATTGGGATCACCAGCAATCCCCGATCTCCTCTGGCTCACGCAGCGGGCATCGCCATCACCCCCGCGACCGGTCCGGAGATTCTTGCCGGTTCAACTCGCCTCAAGGCCGGCACCGCGCAAAAGCTTGTCTTGAATATGCTTTCCACTGTGGCGATGATTCGCCTCGGGCACGTATATGACAATCTGATGATTGACGTGGCGCAAACCAATCACAAACTCCGCCGCCGCTCCGTTTCCATTCTTGTGCAGGCCACCGGGACGAGTGAATCCGATGCAGCGCGCGCGTTAATGCGCTCGGCGGGCAATTTACGCGTGGCGCTGGTAATGTTAAAAACTGGAGCGAGTCTTCATGAGGCTCGGCGGCACCTGAAAATGGCCCGGAACGATCTACGCAAAGCTCTGGGCGAGTTCGCAGGCCCGAAGCGCCCGAAGCAAATGACGCGATCATCCCAGCGACGGAAAATTTGGCTAGCCACATGCCAGAGTACAAAACCAAGATAAGGATTTAAGCTAATCAATGGACAAATTCCAAATTCACGGAGGACGCAGGCTGCAAGGAACGGTCCCCATTGACGGCGCGAAGAATGCCGCGCTTCCCGCCATGGCCATGGCTCTGCTGACGTCCGAGCCGGTGACCATCGAAAACATCCCCCACGTACATGACATCGTTACCATGCGCCGGCTGCTTGAGCACATGCGCGCTCGCGTCTCACCGCTGGAAGAAAATCCGCACGCCGTTACCATCCAGGCGGCTGAGATTTCCCATGCCGAAGCGCCCTACGATTTGGTAAAAACCATGCGCGCATCCATTCTCACGCTGGGTCCGCTTCTGGCCCGTTCCGGTTATGCACGCATTTCGCTTCCCGGGGGGTGCGCCATCGGCGCTCGCCCCGTTGATCTTCATATTCGCGCTCTCGAACAGATGGGAGCGCAAATTTCACTCGATCACGGTTATGTGGAAGCACGCGCCGAGCGGCTGCATGGAGCGGAGATTTCTTTCGAAAAGATTACTGTGACCGGCACGGAAAATATCATGGCCGCCGCCGCGCTGGCGGATGGCGAAACCGTGTTGACCAATGCCGCGCGCGAGCCGGAAATCGAGGATTGTGCGAATCTGCTGAATAAAATGGGCGCGAAGATTGAAGACGCCGGCGCCTCAACTATCCGTATTCAAGGAGTCGCAAGTCTGCACGGCGCGATTCACACGATCATTCCGGACCGCATTGAGACTGGCACGTTCGCTGTCGCCGCAGCAATCACTGCCGGCGATTTGCTGCTCACCCATTGCAACCCGGATCACATTGCCGCCGTCATTGAAAAATTATCATCCTGTGGCGTGGAATTTTCCGCGGACAGAGCCAAGCCCGGTGAATTGCGCGTTCGCGCTGGATCACGCCTCGACGGGCGCGATCTAACCACCGAGGAATATCCGGGGTTTGCGACGGACATGCAGGCGCAATATATGGCTCTAATGACCCAGGCCGAGGGCGAGTCCGAAATCACCGAAACCATTTTCGAGAATCGCTATCTGCACGCCAGCGAAATGACACGCCTCGGGGCCGATATTTCCATTTCCGGAAGTCAGGCGGTTGTGCGCGGCCCCACCCCATTGATTGGTGCGCGCGTAATTGCCTCTGATTTACGCGCCAGCGCCTGTCTGGTGCTGGCCGGCCTCGCCGCAAGCAACACCACGTCTATTGACCGCGTGTATCACATTGATCGCGGGTACGAATGTATCGAGGAAAAACTGCGCGCCGTCGGCGCCGACATTGAACGCATCAAATAGTCGCCTCTGGGTCTAACCATATTCCTGAAAAAGAAAAAGGGGAGGCTGACCACGCCTCTCCTTTTTGACCCACCGATGCTGCTACTGCTTATTCACTGTGTTTTGGGCCTTCTCCCTTGTCATGTCCGCCGGGCTGCGATTGGCCTGGCTCCTGGCCCTGTGCTTCCGATTGCTGGCCGCCCGCATGTTCCTGGTGGTTTCCGGGCTGACCGGAGTGGCCCTGGTCTGACTGCTGCTGGCCCGATTGCTGCTGATCGGTCCCCTGAGTGCCCTGTCCCGAGCCTTGTTTTTGGCGTTGTTCGCGCAGGATGGCCTTGCGGCTGAGCTTGATCTTGTTCCCTTC
>PKXT01000040.1:183-18446 GCA_003133505.1 Acidobacteriota bacterium | reverse complement strand
TCAAGTTTTGCCGCATCTGCCTCAATCGAACCGTATTCCCATTTCAGACCCCGATAGCTCACACTCATACACTCAGCAGGGTTATCTGTCAACTGGTATTTTATTATTTCTTTCGTTATCTTGTTTGGGTTGAATCCAGGATACGCAACACAGCCCAGTTTGCCCCACAAAAACTTTCGAAGCCGCTAACCACGGCATTCTCGTCTGGTGTGCCTCGCCAAAATTCAATCCGCGTGAAGAATAGCGCAAGTCATTGCCACCTTTTGGCGCAGACCCTCAGATTGCGGACTGCATAATTGCTGTGGCCTGTGTTGCGCAGAAATTCGTCCATGCTTAAAAAAAGGCGACAGGGCCTTGCCCCAGGACTTGGGCGCAATGTCAATTGGCTGGAGGAAGCGAATTTCCGCGCGTCGTAGTCGAATTTGTAGCGGCCAGAACCCCCAAAAACCACAAAGCTCAGCATATTTCTGAGAGGATGCTGCAACAGGTTCAAAACAAAGCAATTGATAACAATAAGAATCTACGAATTTCAATAATGGCTGGAATCTGGTTCGGGACCANNTCAAATCCACTCGCCCCGACCAATCTTTTCAAGCTGTGCCTCGCCAAAATCCCGTCCGCCTTTGAAATCAATCAGTTAGGCATGCCATCAGGCTTTCATTCTGCCATAAGAGTACGCCATGCTTCGACTGATTTGGGCCATTTTTTCGTCCTTTGCTTGCCTCTTTCCGCGTTCGAAGCACCTTGCTCCACGAGAATCTGGCCCTTCGCCAACATATCCCGTTGATTCCAAACCCGGACGGAATTTTTGCGCACCACACCTCATCATTGTGACACCGGAAGCTGTCGCTCGCTGGCATCGTGCTGCCTTCCAGATCTATTGGCGATGGATCTCCCGAGTCAGAAGGCCCGTAGGCAGAAAGCGAATCTCCAGACACATACGCGATCTGATCTTTCGCATGGTCGCGGAGAACCAAACCTGGGGAGCGCCGCGCATTCATGAGAATGACCGGCCTGCGCTATAAAGGCCTACGGCCCGTTGCGCACATCCAGCTTTTCCAGGGAACATGGGCAGTTGCGACCTCGACGAATCCCGCCTGGCGCAGTAAATTACGGTGTTCCCCATCCGTTAAGAACGTAGCATGAAGCAATGGCATCACCATCCCGTAGACCTTGCCAAGATGTCCGCCACGGTATGTTTCAGCGATAAGAGCAAAAGTGCCGCCTGGTTTGAGAACCCTCAGAATTTCCTGGAAATTGGCCGGCAAATTCGGCCAGTAATAGTGCGTTTCCACCGCTGTAACAATATCGAATGTGCCATCCTGGAATGGCAGCGCGACGACTGAACCCTGCTGAATTGTGACTCGTCCCGATGCTATTTCTAGCGCATTCGTAGCTCGTGCAACTCCTATGCTGGTCGCAGAATAGTCCAATCCAACCACCTTGCCATAGGGCGCCAAGGCAGCAAATCTTTGAACCGTTTTTCCACCCCCACAGCCCACATCTAAGATGAAAGCGTCTCGCTTGATCGGTATGCTTTTCAGGCCCCACTCGGTCAAAGCCGCATGTGAGGGAGTCGCCGGGTCGGACCGCGCAGTGACCTTCAACACCATCACGGGTCGCGATGACGCGAGAGATGGCGCATCTATGTTCCAGTTCCCCTCAGGGTAATTTTTTGCGGGCTCCCGCCACCGGTGCTCTCAATGTTGATGTTTGCAATGCGCGAACCGGCCTGCGTAGGAGTGAAGAGCACAGTAACGTTGCACGTGGCGCCGGCAGGGAATTCCTTGTGGCATGTGTTTGTTTCTTCGAAGTCGCCAATATCCATTCCCTTCACTAGTATTTTAGTAATATAGATCAAACCAGGGCCAACATTTGTCAATGTGGCGACTAGAGGCTGGCTAAGCCGCGCGACGGTAATTCTACCGCAATAGGCTGCAAACCTCGGTGAATTACGCGAAGGTTCCAATACCGCGGATTTTGGGCGGGATTTGCGGAATTTCGCCACAACATGCGGAACAGNNGGAAGGGCACCTCGCCATTGCCATGCGGAGAAAACTGCGCCATATCTTTAATTCCTTGGGTGCGGAGAGGAAAACCGCACTCGTGGGAATTTCAAATACCGCGAATTTTGCGCGCAGATCGCAGGATTTCGCAGCAATATGTTGAATAGAGAAAAAGCGCAAGACTTGATGGCGGAGGGGGTGGGATTCGNNTCTAACATCGTGAGAGTGGCCTCGGCACTGACCAACCGATTTATCGTCTCGCTACGCAGCCTTCCACGCGTTCCAGTATCCCCGAATAGGCGCGTTCTCGCCAAAACAGAGACTTGCGAGGTCGTCGCAGAAATGGAAGGGAAGGAACAATTATTCTTGCCGGTTGTGATTGCTTTTCGTACAATTGGCGGCGGGTTGAGAGAGCCCATTCTTTGGGTATCGTTTGTGACCGCGGTTTTGCACTCATAACTCCTTCAAAAGGCCAAAATGGATCTCATTCGCTATATTCAGGACAATCAGGAAAACCACCTAAATGAATTGAAGGAGTTTCTCCGCATACCCAGCGTTAGCGCGAAAAGCGAGCATAAAGCCGACGTGCAACGGGCTGCAAAATGGGTAGCCGACAATTTGCGCGCGGCGGGATTGGACAACATCGAAATCCACGATACGCCGATGCACCCCATTGTGTATGGGGAATCGCTGAAGGCGCCTGGCAAACCGACCTTGCTCATCTATGGGCATTACGATGTGCAGCCGGCTGAGCCGCTGGAACTATGGACGTCCCCGGCTTTTGAACCGACCGTTCGCAATGGGAATTTGTACGGGCGGGGAACCGCGGACGACAAAGGCCAGACGCACATTCACCTGAAAGCCATNNGTTTACGGACGGCTGCCGATTAACGTCAAGGTGATGATTGAGGGGGAAGAGGAGGTGGGCAGCAAGAGCCTGGAAGATTTCCTGGCGAAGAATCGGAAAAAGCTGGACGCTGATGCCTTGGTGCTTTCGGACACCAGCATGTTGGCCCCGGGCGTTCCCAGCATTACCTATGGGCTGCGCGGCCTCAATTACTTTCAGCTTGAAATTACCGGCGCGGCGCAGGATCTGCACTCCGGCGTTTTTGGTGGAGCGGCGCCGAATCCGCTGACGATTCTTGCTGAATTGATCGCCAAGCTGCATGACCGGAATGGGCGCGTAACCGTGCCAGGGTTCTACGATGATGTGGCCTCGCTTCCCAGAGCTGAACGCAAGGCGCTTAATTCACTCCCCTGGAAGGAAAAGGATTTTCGCAAGACCGTGGGGGCACGCGACCTGAATGGCGAGAAAGGGTTCACCGTCGTAGAGCGGCTATGGACACGTCCTACCCTGGAGGTGAACGGGATTTGGGGAGGCTACATTGGAGAAGGCGCTAAAACGGTGATTCCATCGAAGGCTTCGATGAAATTTTCGTGCCGGCTGGTTCCTGATCAGGATCCCAAAACCATTACTCGATTGGTTGAGAAATATATACGCGGCCTGCTTCCAAAAACGGTGACAGCGAAGTTCGAGGCGCTGAGCACCGGCAAGCCGTGGGCCGCTCCATATACCCATCCCATCTTCCAGACGGCGCAAAAAGCGCTGGAGGAGGGCTTCAAGAAAAAGGCTGTGTTTATCCGCGAGGGCGGCTCCATTCCGCTGGTCACGCAAATATACGACACCTTCAAAGTGCCCTGTGTTTTGTTGGGTTTTGGACTGCCAGACGAGAACGCCCACGCTCCGGATGAGCACATTCGGCTGGAGAATTATTTCGGCGGAATTCGAGCCGTTGCGCTCTTCTATCAGAAGCTGGGAGAGATGCAAGCCGCACCGGCCCGTTAAGCCCGATTTCAAAATCAGTGTATTTTTGGGCTTTTTCATAAGGTTTCACTTGCACAAAGCTCATTCACCGGCTATAGTGCCCGCGGTGTCCTTTGGCAGCAAATAACAGAGGCACCCTGAAGGAGGAATGCAGAATTCAATGGCCAATCCGTTGAGCAAATCAAAAATCGTGTCTCATCTCGCCGAAAAGACTGAGCTGACCAAGAAGCAAACGTCGCTCTTTTTCGACGAGCTTTTCAAGCTGGCGGTGAAAGAATGCAAGAGCGCCGGGAAGTTCGTGATTCCTGGGCTGGGCCGCGCAGTTAAGGCGCATCGCGCAGCGCGCATGGGGCGGAATCCGGCCACCGGCGAGGCCATCAAGATCAAGGCCAAGACGGTTGTGCGGCTACGTCCAGCGAAGGCGTTCAAAGACGCCATTCTGAAGTAAGCAGCGCACGCGCAAAGTTTTAAATAGCCCCCAGGGCCTCTCCGGCATGGATGCTGGAAAGCTTTGGGGGTTTTGTCTTTGCATTAGAGCGGTATGCGCCGTGCGCTTTCGTTAGCGACGTAGAAATCGGCGCCGCCTCGGAACAATCAAACTAAAGTATTTTCTGAGGAAGGTCCGTAAACGGTCAGGATTCAGCGTCGGCCGTGCCGGGACGCACGATCCGGTCATACATCCACAGTCCCACAGCGGTTGCGACGCCGATACCGCTAATTACCCACCACGCTTCCTGCGGACGATGTACCACCTCACCAAAATGATGCATCACCGCGCCGCCCAGCCAGCCTCCGATGAGGGAACCAATACCAATAGGCATGAAGGCAAAACCCATGTACGTTCCCTGCTGGCCAGCGGGCGCCAAACGCGAGATGTATTCGTAATAGCGAGGCGATTGGGTCATCTCTCCCAGCGCGACGACGAATAGCGATAATACCGCCGTCCAGATCGCGGGATGCCCCGCAACGATCAGCCATGCAAGAGCTGAAATCAGCGTGCCCAGGGTGATGGCTCGAAAAGCCGGGATTTTCCGGGTAAGAAAACTGATTACCACCTGCAGGCAAATCACCGCGGCGGCATCGGTTACAAGGATCAATTCCACGTCGGCATGAGGATTGATGTAGCCGTGGATGTAGAGAGGCAGCATGATAAATTCCTGCCAAAACACGATCCAATAGCCCGTGAAAATCAGCAAAAAAATCATGAAGCGCGGATTGGTGAGCACCGTCCAAAAATTGTGAGCCGACTGGCCAAGGCTGGTCGCTTGAGCCCAATCCTCGCCGGAACGCCGGGGCTCTCGAAAAAACAGCAGTACACCGAAAAACATCAAAAAGACGCATAGAGCCGACAGGCGGAATACGCTTTCGACTCTCATGCGCTGATGAACGTAGGAGGCGAGGAAGGGCCCGGCTGCGCCTCCAATATTGACGATGGTGTAGTAAATCGAGTAGCCGATGGAGCGCACGTTGGGTGAGGACGATCGCGCGATGGTACCCACAACGCTTGGCTTTACCAGCGCCACACCGAGGGCCGGCAACATCAGCACAACCGTCACCAGGAGAACCAGCGGGACGGCCGCGCGCAATGGCGCCATCCATGCGGACCCCAGGGAGCCCAGCATGAAATATGCGCACGTTAGAATGAAATAGGCGGTCGAGAGTGCACGCCGAAAGCCCATGCGGTCGGCCAAGGCGCCTCCAAAAATCGCCAGAAACCACACCAAGCCGCCGAATAGTCCGGTCAACGCGCCGGTCTGCTCAATGGGGAAATTCAGGCGCTCGTGAAGATAATTCGCCAGCGAGGCAAATGCGGCGTAGTAGGCCAGCCGCTCGAAGAGTTCGCTGACGTTGGCGACCCAGAAGGCGCGCTCAAAGCCGCCGCGAATTTCGCGTAACCTCTCACCGAACGCCACTTGGCCCTCCCTGCGTGCCCACATCGTGCGCGTGCCCCGCCTGGGCGCTGTCCCGACGCGGGCTCGCGCGATTATACGCTGCCACCGTAGAAAATCGAACACCGGAATGGAATGCAGAAATTGACAGGCCGTTGGTTTCTAGGAGATTAAAGCACTATGCTAAGATGCGACGGCAATAACCATGACGATGATGAAAGCATTGCGAAAAACGCGGGCTGCAGCGGGCGCACAACTGGAATCGGTTCCCGTACCCATTCCTGGTGCCGGCGAAGTGCTGGTACGCGTGCGGGCGGCCTCCATCTGCGGCACTGACCTTCACATCTATCAGTGGGACGAATGGTCCCAATCGCGAATTCGGCCGCCGCTGACGTTTGGCCATGAATTTTGCGGTGTCGTGGAAAAAACCGGCGCGGGGACGGAGTCCGTCGCCGAGGGTGATTTCGTCAGCGCGGAAATGCATATTGCCGATGGCCATTGCCGCGCCTGCCGCATGGGCCAGCCGCATCTCTGCCAGAACGTTAAGATCGCAGGGATTGACGTGGATGGCTGCTTCGCGGAATTTGTGAAGCTGCCCGCCCAAAATATCTGGAAAGTGCATCCATCCATTCCCGAACACTATGCCGCGATTTTGGACCCGCTGGGGAATGCCGTCCATAGTGTGCTGGCGGCGCCCATTTCGGGCCAGACCGCTGTGGTAACCGGCTGCGGGCCTATCGGATTAATGGCTATCGCCGTGGCCAAAGCGAGCGGATGTTCGGCGCTTTTCGCGACCGAGGTGAATGAATACCGGCGCGGGCTGGCGCGCCAGATGGGGGCAGACGAAGCCATCGATCCCGCGGCGACTGATGTCGTACGTTATGTTCGAGACGCCACTGGCGGGGCGGGAGTGGACGTCCTGCTGGAGATGAGCGGCAACCCGCACGCGATTCGCCAGGGGTTTCAGATGCTACGTCAGGGTGGGCGCGCTTCCCTGCTGGGTATTCCCTCGCGTCCCGTGGAGCTGGACCTGGTTAGCGACGTGATCTTTAAGGGCGCGACAGTTCTGGGAATCTACGGACGCAAGATGTTCGAGACGTGGGTGCAAATGGACGAATTGCTGCGAGCTGGAAAGCTGAATCTGGAGCCGCTTTTCCATGAACGGCTTCCCCTTAAACGCTTTGAGGACGCTTTCGCGTTGCTAGCCGCCGGAAAAGCCAACAAAATTCTTTTCTATCCGAATGGAAATCCGAGTTGAAGCCATAGCAGGACAATCCTCTTGCTTGTTTACCGAAGAACCGCCACAAGGAAATAGGAGCTGACATGGACCAAGAAGGCCATACAACCGAAACCGCGTCCCCGCGTCCGCAATTAAATTATCTCCACGATGTGCTGGAGGATCTAAAGGCGCAGCACTTGTATTTCCGCCTAAAAGTGCTGGAAGGCGAGCAGAAACCTGTTGCGAATTTCGATGGGAAAGAGGTCATCAATCTCAGTTCGAATAATTATCTAGGCTTTACGACTCATAAGGCGCTCCGGCGCGCAGCAATGGAAGCCACAAAGCGCTTCGGTGTCGGGTCGGGCGCGGTTCGCACGATTGCAGGCACGATGAAGATGCACATGGAGCTCGAAGAGCAAATCGCGCGTTTCAAGGGAACCGAGGCATGCGTGGTGTTCCAGTCCGGCTTCGCCGCCAATGCCGGTACTGTCTCCGCAATACTCGGAAAGGAAGACCTGATTATTTCCGACGAGCTCAATCATGCCTCCATCATTGATGGCTGCCGGCTTTCCAAAGCCGCCATCAAAGTTTTCCGGCATAAGGACGTGGGCGACTGCGAACGGATATTGAAGGAGACGGAAAGCTGGCCCGGAAAAAAACTCCTGATTACAGACGGAGTTTTTTCCATGGAGGGCGACATTGCGCCGCTGCCGCAGCTCTCGGATCTCGCTGAGAAATACAATTGCATCATGATGGTTGACGATGCACACTCAAGCGGTGTGCTTGGCCGCAATGGACGCGGAACCGTAGATCATCTGGGATGTCATGGGCGCGTGGATATTCAGGTGGGCACGCTCAGCAAAGCGGTGGGATCACTGGGAGGTTACGTCTGTGGCTCACGCGACTTGATTGAATTTCTGTACCATCGCGGGCGGCCTTTCCTGTTTTCGACTTCCCACCCGCCATCGGTTGTGGCGACATGCCAGGCCGCTTTTACGCTGCTGGATTCAGCGGAGGGTGAAGGGCTAATTCGCAAGCTGTGGAGCAATACGAAGTTTTTCAAGCGCGGTCTAAAACGCCTGGGCTTCAAGACCGGTGAAAGCCAGACGCCCATTACACCCATCATGGTGGGCGACGCTGCGAAATGCTCGGAGTTCTCGCGCCGTTTGTACGATGCCGGCCTATTCGGCGTGGCGATTGGCTATCCGACCGTGGCGCAGGGTAAAGCTCGAGTTCGCACAATCGTGACGGCTACGCACAAGCGCGCGGATTTGGAAAAGGCGCTGGAAATATTGGGCCGAATAGGCCGCGAAATGCAAATCATCTCGTAAGCTCCGCCAACGGCATCTCTATCGTCTGATTGCCGGGGTTAAGCGATCCCCGCCTTTACACCATCGGAGCTGTCGCCAGATTCGAGCGGGCGCCGCGAAACAACGCCAGGGAGATCGCGCCGACGCCCCACACCATCACCAGGAAAGCCACCCAGCCGCCCACGTAAGGCGCCAGCTCAATCGTGTGAATAATCAGCAAGCCGAGCGCCAATCGAGCCAGTATTCCTCCGAAACTCGTTGCGTGACCCAAAAGCTTCTCTCCGATAATCTCGCCCACGAAGATTTGCGCGGCATAAAGCGCGACAAACCATAGAAGCAGCGTAATAATGCCCACCGGTATTCCAACCAGCGTAACGCAGAGCACAATGGCGAGAATGGGCGTACCGAAGAAAACGAGCACGCCGATAAGGGAGCCGGCTTCCCGGCCCGCGCGAACAACACGATCAAACAGGCGAGGCAAGAGAACCAGAAGCACTAATCCAAGCACGAAGGCGGCGCCCCAAAATAAAATCTGATACAACCAATAGCTGGATTTCCGATACGGTGTCTCGTGCCTTTCAGCAGTGAATTCCACCGGACTGGCCAGTTTCGCGCCGGGGGAGACTTCTGGCGGATTTTCTCCGTGGAAACCAATTACACCGCGAGTATCGGCGTGAGGGCCCACAGCCAGATGGGCTCCAACCAGCTTGGCATTGCCTCCAAGGTATCCATCCATGTTGGTGGTATCCGCGGCCGCCAATAAACTCCTGCCAATGCTTCCGCTCAGATCAGCTTCCCTCCCTCCAAACAGGAGACTCCAGCCAATGTTTCCGCCCTGCTCCAATTCGAATACTTCGCCCGCCGCCGTTACGTTGTGGGCCACTTTGCCGGAAATGGTCAATACCTGGCTGTACGCCCGTACGTTGCCATCAACGCTCCCGGTGATGCGCAAATTGCGGGCGAATCCGATCACGTCGCCTTCGACATGACCGGCAATTTCCACATCCTGGGCAAAAGTAATCACGTCCCCCTCGACCGTGCCATTGATGCGAGCAAAATTGGCATACAGGATCAGGTCACTATGGCGCGTCTCGCCGGTGGGCAGGGTGTAGTTCGCGCCGCCTTTTACGCTCATGTCAACCACGGGCACAGGAGCCTCCCCAGCTGAAACGCCGACATGTTGGCCCGGCTGTGCCGGGATTTGGTCAGCCTGGGGAGCGGCGGCAATTGCTCGTGGCAGGCCAAGACTGGAGAGTATGGCAACTACCATAAAGGCCAATGACGTGCGGCGCCGCCAGTTCCGTCGCGAAAAACCAACGACAACGGTAATTAAAGTAGCGAGGGCAATAAACTCAATAAGGGTTCGCATTGAATTCCATCCTTTCCAGAATGCGCTGTGAAATACCAGCACAGCCAGGAGGTTGCTTCCGTTGAGTCCGGCATCACTTAACTGCTGCCGCCAGGGCGCAATCAGACCGTTCCACAAAGTGTAAAAGCCGCTTGCCGCCAAACCGAAAGCTATAATCCATCCCCAGGGCGTTCGCGAGCGGGCGGGAGCCTCGATCAGGCGTGCCGGTACCGTTTCCAAATCCTCTGTCAGCGCCGAGCGAAGCCAACCGCTTTCCGCTTCCAACGAACGGAGCAGCGCCCGGCAAGGCGCACACGTGGTGGTGTGATGAATCAGTTCGCGAGCACGCTCGGGCTCAAGCTGCTGATCCAGGTAGAGCATGCAGGCCATTTCATCAAAATGGTTCATGGCTTGCCTCCGCCGGAAGATTGCACGAGCGTTTCGCCGCCCGATGCGGCCAGTATTTCGCGAAGTTGATGGCGTGCGCGTAATAGCAACACTCCTACAAACGTTCGCCGCACTCCCAACGTGTCCGCAACGTCGTCATAACTCATATCAGAGTAATAGCGCAGCAAGAGCGCCACTCGGGCCCGCGCAGGCAGCTTTTCCAGGGCCGCGCGCACCTGCTGACTGGTGGATTCCGCGAGAAGACGGTCCAACTGACCGGGATCTGGGTGTGCCAGGGGCATGGAGTCCACGTCGCCAGTTTCCAGGTCCTGGCGGATGCGACGGCGACGCAGCATGTCCCAACAATGGTTGCCGGCGACCCTATAGAGCCAGGCACCGAACGGACGGGAAGAATCGTATTGGCCCAGCTTCTCGTGAACCTTTATGAAAATGTCAGCCGTGGCGTCCTCCGCGTCCTCGCGGGTGGGCATCGCGCGGCGGCAGAACCGAAAAATCGCGGGGGCGTATTGCCGGTAGAGCTGGCCCCAAGCTTCAGGGTCGCCCTCCCGAGCGGCTGATAAGGCCTCCGCCACCTGGGCTTCGCTCATGCCGTTCGATGCCTTGTGGTGCTCCATAGGTGATACGCAGCGCGGCTCCAGAATCTTTCAGCAGTCAACGGAAATACGGCCCTCGAGCTTATAGCAGCGGCAGAGCGGCAGACCGCGCCTAAATAAAAGGAGCGGCGAGCCATATAGGGCCCGCCGCTCCAGGTAAACCTGACTTGCTGGCTAGTTAGAAGGAGAACTTCGCGGCTAGCTGAATACCGCGCGGCCCGCCTCCGCCCAGGAATGGGTTGCCAATGCCAACATCGCCCGTGGCCTGGATTTGATACGCACCGGCGCTGACTTCGCGTAACCCATTGGGAACTGTGGAAAAGCCTTGCTGCGCCGCATCGGCAATGAAGTTTGGCAACAAGGGGTTTGAGAAATTGGGGTGATTGAACAGGTTGAAGAATTCGGCGCGTAATTGCATATTCACGCGCTCAGTGAGCTTGGTATCTTTGTATACGGCGAAATCCAATTGCTTGAAGGACGGCCCGCGCAGGGCATTGCGGCCTTCATTTCCGAAGTGCCGCGTCCCAGCAAGGCAATCCGAACTCGTCCCAGTGAGCCCATTAGCCAAGGCAAAGGGAGACAAGTTGCATGGAATGGCAAAGTTACCGAGTTGCAGGAACTGCGAGGGGTTAGAGGAATTATAGACGGGCGCGCCGAGCACGTCCGGACGGTCGAATCCTTCGCCGCTGCCGCTATAATCATCCTCGAAGTTGTAGTTCAGATTGAACGGCTGGCCATCCTGCAGGGTCGTGGTGGTATCTAATCCCCACCCATTCTTCAGCTTTGACCACCCGCCACCGATGTGGGGAAACTGGTACCCAAATATCCAGGTGAATCTTCGCCTGATATCGAAATTCGAGTCTGCGTATTCAGCCTGGGGATTGAAGCTGTTGTTGGGCTGAGCGGCATTGGGAACGAAATCCTCGCTGTCGCTCGCGTCATCAAGAGAGTGCGACCACACGAAATTCGTGATGGAGGTAATTCCATGCCAGTCGTTCACACGGAGGCTGGCCTGCAGCGCATTGTAATTCGAATTGGCCGCCGTCTGCTCCTGGTTGATGTATTCCGCGCCGTACGGATTGCCAAAGGTGTTCGGTACGCTATAAGACGGCGTGATGCAATTGGGGCCACCGATGATGGGCTGGGACTGGCAGGCCGCGCTGTTCAGGAAACCCAAGTCGGAGGCCGTGATGGCCGCCTGGGAAGGCTGATTGATGTCATAGAAGTTGTACAGGTGGTGTCCTTCCGAGCCAACATATCCGACCTGCAGAACCACTTTGGTGGCTAGTTGTTCCTGGATATTCAGGTTGTAATTCTCCATGTAGGGCGTACGGATGTTGGGGTTGACGCCGAAGATATTACCGGTGGCCGTGGTCCCGGGAGGGTTAAAGACCGGCACATTCGGAACGATGGTTCCTCCGGACGCGCTATTCGAGAAAATGGGATCCGCACCGAACGGGTTATAGGCCGGGCCGGGACAAAATGCGCAGTTGTAGGGCAGATGGCCGAGGAAAATATCCTGCGCCAGGGCGTCGTAGAAAATGCCGAATCCGCCGCGAATCACGGTCTTGCCCTTTCCAAAAGGATCCCATGCAAAACTGGCGCGGGGCGCGAAATTCTTGTAGTCGGGCTGGTACAGCCGGGCTCCCGGTGAGATCAGAGTCCCGGTGGTAGTATCAAAATTGGAAAATAGGTCATTCTTTTCAGAGACCACGCCATAATAATCCCAGCGCATTCCAAAGTTGAAAGTGAAGCGCGAGGTCATGCGGTAGCTATCCTGAATGTAAAGACCTTCGCTGTCCTGGTTGGTGTTGCGTTGGGAATTGCCGGTCTGCTGCGATCCGCCGTCAACGGTGCCGGAAAGGAAATCGGCGAGAGAATCGAAATCCAGGATTCCCCGGTAATTGGTGTCGAGCAACTGGTTGATCGACGTTTGCCGGAACTCGCCCCCGATCTTCACATCATGCTTACCCAGCTTCCAACTGAAATTATCGAGAACCTGTACGTTGCTGTCCACCCTCTGGCGGGGAACCGATTTGGTGGCGCCAAGCTGGGCTACCCCAAAACCGGTGATGACCGGCAAGCCCTGGTCGGCGGGTCCCGCAGCACAAGCCCCAACCGTGCCCGCAGCACAAAGGCCGATGGAACTGGGGGCAAAGTTCTGATCCTCGGGGAAAAAGCCCTCCGCGAAACGGTTCCAGCCTACGCGCAATTCGTTAACCTTAACCGGCGATAGCACGCTAACGAGCGACACGGAAACAAGCTGTACTCGCGTCGGAGTCTGCGTATTGAAACCGGGAAGCGCGCCGCCCGAGGCACCCAAGGCCAGGGGAAAAGCCTGGGTGCTGTTGCCGAAATAATACCGGCCGCTCAGGCTATTGGCCGAGTTAATGTTGTAGTCCAGCTTGGCGATGAAGCTATCCACGTTGTTGAATGACGGGGCGATTTCCGCGACTGTGCATGTCGAGAGGGGGACGCAACTGCTCGGCAAAGTGGCCGGCAGAGACCACGGATTGCGCGCCAGCAGCGCCGCGATCACAGGATTCGTCGCATCCGCGGGAGTAATATCAGGGACCGTGGCATCTGTAACCACCCCCACGCCTTCGCGCTGCCCTTCATAATCGGCGTAAAAGAAGGCCTTATCCTTCACAATCGGGCCACCCAGCGATGCGCCAAACTGATTGTTGCGAAATGGCGCCTGGGGGCTGACTGGATCGGAGGCGCTGGGCACGGTATTAAAAAAATTGCGGGCATCAAGGGCGTTATTTCTCAGGTAATCGAAAAAGTTTCCGTGCAGGGCATTGGCGCCGCTCTTGGTCACAATGTTGATTACCGCGCCGGCATTGCGGCCATATTCAGGCTCGTAGTTTGAGAGAACACGCAATTCGTCCACGGCATCGATGGGCAGGATGGTAGCCGGCGTGCCGAAGACACCCGCCTCGTTGATGGCGGGATCATTGCGGTAACCATCGTTCATGTCCGTGCCGTCGAGCAGGAAGTTATTGGAACGGCCACGAGCGCCGTTTACCGAAAATACGCCAAACGATCCTGGCGAATCGGTGATCTGGTCGGGAGAACCAGAGACACCGGGGGTGAGATAAATCAGCTTCGTGTAATCGCGACCATTGACGGGGAGATTTTTCACCGTGTCCTGGCTAAGAGTGGCCCCCAGGACGTCCGTGGTGGTTTCCACCTGCGATAGCGACTCGCCGGAAACGGTCACCGTCTGATTGACCGAGCCCGGGTTCAGAATCGCGTCCACGCGCACCTCCGCGGCGACGTCCACCTTGATAGCGCTGGTGATGGATCGTTCGAAGTTTTCCTTGGAGATAGAAACCTCGTAAGTTCCAATTTGGAGTTCCGGCACGCGATAACTGCCATCGGCATCGCTTACTGCTGTGCGCACCACTCCCGTATCCACGTTGCGGACGCTCACCTGGGCACCGGCCACCGAGCCTCCGCTTGAATCAGTTACCGTGCCCAGAATGGAGCCGCGAAACGTCTGAGCTCCGGTAATACCGGCCCAGAATCCCAAAATCAGCAATACGACAGCCGTCGCGTAAACACTCCCCCCGTGCCGAATCTTCTGCCTCATGACGCCTCCCCTGTTTTCCCCCGAAATAATGGTTACATCCCGATCACGCTAACCGCCGCATTCTTTGACCGAATTGCTGAGAGTCGCACATCAGCATCCAGATAATGCGCCTCTCGCGCCATGCCCGGTTCGCTGCGGGATAACATACTTGCACTGAGAGACAACGTCAAGGGGGAAAGCAGGTTAAATCACGAAAATTGCGGGAAGTCATCATGACACTGACGCGACAAAATGGAGAGAGGCAGGCGTCATCCCACTCTCTGCTATACTTTCGTCCTCGCGTATATTGCGCCAGCGGTTATTCTTGGAATCATGAGCATCCACTTTACAAGACCTCGTCTCTTCCTCGTGGACGCCATGGGCTATATCTTCAGGGCCTATTTTGCTCCCATGGAGCGGCTCCGCAATCCCCGGGGCATTCCCACCAAAGTGCCCTATCTGTTTGCCAATATGATTCAGCGGCTGCTGAAGGACTGGAAACCGNNCGACTTTTCGCGACGAAATTTTCAAGGCCTATAAGGCGCAGCGCCCTCCCATGCCCGATGATCTTTCTCTCCAGATGCCATTCGTCCGGCAATATTGTGAAG
This sequence comes from Acidobacteriota bacterium, assembly GCA_003133505.1. Classification (GTDB taxonomy): domain Bacteria; phylum Acidobacteriota; class Terriglobia; order Acidiferrales; family UBA7541; genus PALSA-278. The sequence goes on along the minus strand of PKXT01000040.1, from coordinate 3,666 downwards.
CCATGCGGCTGCCCATGCTCGAATATGCCGGGTTCGAGGCTGATGATGTGATTGGCACCCTCGCGCGGCGCAGCGCCGACAAAGACATNNATCGTCACCAGCGACAAGGATTTACTGCAGCTCGTCGGGGGTAACGTGCGGGTGCTAAATCCAGCCAAGAACGACATTGTGCTGGACGAAAAAGCCGTGGAGGAATATATGGGCGTGCCTCCCGCCAAGGTGCCTGATTTAATCGCGTTGATGGGCGACAGCATTGACAATATCCCCGGCGCGCGCGACCCCGCCGACAAACCAGCGCCCGGTGAGCGGCGCAAGGCCGGCATCGGCGACGTAGGTGCGCGACAGCTTATTCAGCAATTCGGGAGCGCAGAAGGCTGCCTGGAACATGCCGCCGAAATCAGCCGGGCAAGCTACCGCGAAGCGCTACAGAAATGCGGGGAATTTGTCCGCCTGAGCAAGACGCTCGCCACAATACACACAGATGCCCCAGTGGCGCTGGAACTGGAAAAGCTCACCCTTCGGCCCCCGGACATCGACGCCCTGCGAACTCTCTATGGCGAACTCGGATTTACATCGCTGCTGAAAGAACTGGCTCCCGCGCCATCAGTCATCAATGCGAAATCAGATTATGGGCCGTTGGGAAGCCCTGGAGAACTGCGGGACTACCTGGCGGCACTGCCGGTCAGCGAGCCGGTAGCTATTTGGATCGAACCACAAGCGTCCGATGAAGACCCCGGATTTGGAAGCGCGGCAATCAGAATTGAGATTTCCCCAGCGACGGGAATCTCGCGTCACGCGGACGCGGATAGTGAAGGACTGATGCTAGGGGAGCTTCGCGCCTGGTTAGCCACGAGTGCGCATCCCAAGTCCGTACACGATCCTAAATTGCTGGCGTTGATGGTCGCCGAAGACGGTTCCAGTATGCCTGCGTTCGTAGCCAGCTTGCGCCATTCCGCCATGCTCTATTCCTTTCTGCTGAATCCGACCACCGCGAACCACGCGTTGCCGGATATGGGATTGCGCCACCTGGGTATTACTCCGAGCGGAGCGCATGGCGAGCGAGCCGATTTCGTCGGACAGTTGGGAACCCATCTTCAATCCCAGGTAGCGGCGCAAAACATTTTAGAAGTCTATGACAGGATTGACTTGCCCTTGGCGCCCGTGCTTGCCCGGATGGAGCATCATGGAGTTCTGGTGGATCGCAAAGCGCTCGAGGATATTTCGCGCGAAGCCGAAGCGGGGATTCGCGCTCTGGAAACTCGGATTTTTGAGCTGGCTGGCGCGCCTTTCAATCCCAATTCCCCACAGCAATTGGCAGAAATTTTGTTCGACCGGCTGAAGCTGCCCGCGCCGCGCCGTCGTAGCGGTAAATCGCGTTCCACATCAATTGACGTGCTTGAGGAGCTTGCCGCCAATCACGAACTTCCCCGGCGCGTCATCGAATATCGGGAGCTTTCCAAATTAAAGTCCACCTACGCGGACGCGCTGCCAAAACTAATCAATTCGGGTACCGGCCGTTTGCATACGCGGCTCAGCCAGACGGGCGCCGCGACGGGACGCCTAAGTTCGTCGAGTCCCAACCTGCAAAACATCCCTGTGCGCACGGAATTGGGCCGCAAGATACGGGCGGCATTTGCCGCGGCGCCCGGGAATTTCCTCCTTTCCGCGGACTATTCTCAAATTGAATTGCGGCTCCTGGCTCATTTTTCCCGAGATCCTGTGTTACTGGACGCTTTCCGGCGCGGCGAGGATGTCCACGCGCGCACGGCACAGGAGGTATTTGGAGTACCTCCGTTGCTGCAAAATGCCGAGCACCGCCGGGCGGCCAAAATTATTAATTTCGGCATTGTGTATGGACTATCGCCATTCGGCTTGGCTCAGCAGCTCGACATCAGCCAAAAGGAAGCGGTCCAATTTATCAGCAATTACTTTGCCCGGCTTGGCGCGGTGAAGACTTATTTGGAGCGTCAGGTGGCCGAAGTGCGGCGATCAGGGGAAACGCGCACGCTTTTCGGGCGGATGCGGCCCATCCATGAAATCAATTCGCCGCAGCCAGCCCTTCGCAACTTTGCCGAGCGAACCGCCATGAACACTCCCTTGCAGGGCACCGCCGCGGACATCATCAAACTGGCCATGATTGAATTGGATCGCCGCCTGACGGCCGAAGGATTTCGCAGCCGAATGATCCTGCAAGTGCACGACGAGTTGCTGTTTGAGGGACCGCGCGAGGAAATGAAGCGCTTGGGCGCTCTGGTAAAGCCCGTAATGGAAAACTCCTATGGCTGGCAGGGACCCCTGCTTGTACCCCTGATCGTCGAGATGAAGGCAGGTCCAAATTGGCGGGATATGGAGTCCACTTTTCTGAAGATTGACGGCCATAATGCAGAGACATGTTAGGCGGCCAGTCTCCTAGTAAGGCTGGACGTATAATTGTCATATCAAAAAAAAAATAGAAGGGAGAAATTGATATGGACCACGCGAAGAATTTTCTCAAAGTTGTGAATGACGCGAAATCAAAAATTCACGAAACGAATGTAGTCGAAGTTAAGAGACGCCTCGACGCAGGCGAGCAATTCACGCTGGTGGATACGCGCGAAGATTCGGAGTGGGAACGCGGCCACATCGCCGGCGCCATTCATATTGGACGTGGCGTGATTGAGCGCGACATTGAGCGCTTGATTCCCGATGCAGCCACGCCCCTGGTGCTTTATTGCGGAGGAGGCTTTCGCTCGGCGCTAGCCGCGGAGAGCTTGCAGAATATGGGATATACCGATGTGCTCTCCATGGACGGCGGCTGGAAGGCATGGAACACCGCTGGTTATCCCACCGCGGTTCCCTCAAGGTAGACTGTTATAAGGGGAAGTCGCAAGACTTTGCTTCACGAAAAAAGGCGCAGATTTAGACGGCGACTAAATGGGGGATTATGCCCCTCCACTGTTGGCGGTGGATTATCGGTTATAGCGGTTATGCATTGCAGAGTGGGGACAAGATGAAAGGCTGAGAAGATGTATTAGTAGGCCACACTCCCGCTTTTTATGAGGGTAGGTTGGGGGTTCTTGGGAGCGGGAGTGTGGTCGAGAAGAAGAAGCCGGCCCAGCCCTCAATCGCCTAAAGCGATCTCGGCTTCTCCTTCTCTCACGCTACTACGTAGTGCACGCTCGTAACCAAACGATCGCATTGAAAATACAAGACTTATTAGCTTGGCGACCGGTAAAAACGACAGAGCCCCAGTAAAATTTACCGGGTCCACGGGTCCCGTCTGGTCACTTGTTTACTCCTCGCTTTTCGACGATTTAAGCGCGTTACTAAGGCTTGTTGACCCTCAACGAACCCCCTGTTATGTTCAGATGTTAAACTGGGCGTGTTGTGCCCTCCATAGCCGCCACCGCGCTGTAGATGCTGGGCGCGTTCGCTTAGGAAGTAGTCATGGGTTTGCGCAATATTGTTGTGCGTGGCGCTCGCCAGCACAACCTGAAAAACATT
>PKXT01000040.1:0-160 GCA_003133505.1 Acidobacteriota bacterium | reverse complement strand
CGGCCTACGCGCGCCAGTTCCTAGACCAGATGGAAAGGCCGGAGGTGGACTCCGTGGAAGGCCTATCCCCTGCAATTGCGATTGAACAGAAGACCACCACGCGGTCGCCGCGCTCCACAGTGGGGACCATAACCGAGATCTATGACTACCTGCGCCTGCT